>JBGSLY010000063.1:0-2823 GCA_041740435.1 Parasphingorhabdus sp. | reverse complement strand
GCCATCGCGGGATTTGAGATTGATATTGGCATAGCTGTGCCCGGTTTTGCGGGTCATCAACCGGTCATCGGGCCTTGGAAACTGGATGTCCCGGCCGTTCAGAGTTTCCTCATGCATCCAGCCTGTGTTGGCTAGCGGATCGATGGTCCAGCGGCGAAGGCTTTGCTGTGTGTCGCCATGGGTTTGGCGGTTGCCTTCCTGATCAGGGAACAGTGCGGTGCCATTGGCGGCGGCAACATCGGCGATAATCTTACCATCTTCTTCCCAGACATTGAGTTCATGGAACATATGGCGCGGTTCATATTCGAACCAACGGACATCGTCGGCGGTACCATTGCGCGGCATGATCGCAACCTTGGTCGGCCGGTCATTGACCCAGGCGGTCATCGGCCCGCCCTTCATGAACCGCTGTAGATCGGTATCAATTGGAATCACCGGAAAAATCGCCCAGTTTTCGGTGAGCAAAAAGGTATGCATCAGGCTCATGTGCGGCACCGGGATAATCTCGGTCTTGCGCACTGTGCCATCGGCGGCGATCACGTCATAGCGGATTTCGGCGGCCCCCATCGGGCCGTTGATAGCCGCCCCGATATTGATCAGCTCGCCAGTAAAGTGATCGATCTTGGGGTGAGCGGAAAAGGTGGTGGTGATCGTGCCGCCATAATGTTCCTCGCCCAATGTCGCAAGACTGCGAGGGTCGAGGCGCACCGCCGGGGCTCCTTCCATCAGCGCCAGCAGCTGCCCGCCATGCAGGATGATATTGGTGTTGGCGGTATTGTATCTTTTGCCCTGTACCGACGGATCGGCGGTCATCGGATTGCCGAACATGCCAAACAGTCGTTTGCCGGCTGCTTGTTCCATTTCAAACTTCTCGGTCCGCACCCAGCGGTTGCGCATCGACACCCGGCCGTCCGCGATTTCAAAGACATAGACCATGCCATCGCCGTCAAACCAGTGATAATCACCCTCGCGCGTCGGATAGAGCGGCTCCGGCCCGTTGCGATAGAATATCCCCTGCAAGTCATCGGGAATTTCCCCCTCGACAATTAGATCAGGGGCTTCCGCCTCAAACCGGCCTGGCTGATGGTGACCAGACAAATAGGGATGGTCGAAAAATGCCTTCATATCCTGTCCTCTCTTGTCGATGCTTGCGTGCTAGCTGGCTGTTACCAAGCGGCCCATTTTACGGACCAAGCATTGCTTACCTTCGAAAACATTAGGCACAGCGGCGCGAAGTTGCAACTATCGCCCCACCCTCAAAAATGACGAGAGCGGCGAATAGGTCTGGCCCTTTAGACCCCCAACCGTTGGGTCCCGGACTGGCCGACCAAGACTGCCTGGCTCGACCCGACCCCCATGCCTGTCAGCGCCATTTGGATCGTATCGCACATGATTTCCGCCGCTTTCTGGCGAGACAAATCTTGCGCCAGCACGCTGATCATCAGCATGTGGCAGGCCCCAAGCCAGAACGGCAATCCGGATCGCTTCGCTTGGTGATGGAAATATCCGGAGGCAATGCAGGCGTCGATATCTTCGTTTAGCCCCGCATTGAGCGGATTGTCGCGCGACGTTGACCACGTCATACCGCGCAGCATCACCATGGCGCGCCTGGGTTCGGACAGCGCGAAATCCACCGCCACCACCATGCCGCCCGTCAATCGCTCCAGCGGGTCGTGAATGTCGCGATTGGCCGAAGCGACACGGGCCTCTATGTCGCGGCGAATGTCGGCGGCGATGGCGCTGGCAAATGCATGTTTGTCGCCGAAATGGTTGAAGAAGCTCCCTTTGGCCACGCCCGCCGACGCGACAATTTCGTCGACGGCAACGGCATCAATCGGCCGCTCGGCAAACAGCCGCAAACCGGCCTCTATCAAAGCGGATCTGGTGCGGTCTCTGCGGGAAGGGGGCTTTGATAGGACCATCGTCATGAACATGCATTACCCTAGTTGACTAAACAGTCATATAGTTATATTTGACCAAATAGTCAAATCGAATCGGAGAGCTGAGCGATGGCGATCATCAAGGTAGACGACATTGCCCATGTCCGCTTTGCCGCGCCGGATATGGCAAAGATGCGGTCTTTTCTGGAAGATTTCGGCTTGACCTGCTTCGAACAGGATGGGCGGCTGTATGGCAAGGGAAGCGATGGTCGGCCCTTTGTCCATGTGACGCAGCCCAGTGAAGCAAGGTTCCTTGCGGTTGGTCTTCGGGCCAATTCGCTTGAGGATTTGGCAATTCTCGCAAAGTCGGAAGGCGTCACAGTAGAAGAATTGGACGAGCCCGGCGGTGGCAAGGTCGTTCGCTTAAACGATCCCGACGGCTACCAGGTGGAAGTTGTCGCTGGCCAGGTGGTGGGGGAGGCATTCAACTCCGTTGCCGATCTGCCGCGCAACACCGTTGCAGCGCAGCCCCGTTTTCGCGCCAGTGTCCGGCTTGAAGCCGCACCTGCCCATGTTCGCCGTATCGGTCATGCCGTGCTCAAGGTCCGCGATTTTCGCGTATCCGAAAAATGGTACAAGGACCGCTTCGGCTTTCTGACGTCTGACGAGGTTGAGGCTGCCAAGGATGTACCCTTGGGGGCGTTCATGCGCTGCGACCGGGGCGACCAGCCGGCCGATCATCATACGCTTTTTCTCGCGCAATTGCCGGGTCCGTTGGGGCTGCTCCACGCAGCGTTCGAAGTTGCTAATCTCGACGATCTGATGCTCGGCCACCAGCATCTGAAAGCCAGAAAGCGCGAAGCCGCTTGGGGTGTTGGCCGCCATATCATGGGCAGCCAGATATTCGATTATTGGAAAGACCCGTTCGGCAACGAACTGGAGC
>JBGSLY010000062.1:0-2284 GCA_041740435.1 Parasphingorhabdus sp. | reverse complement strand
GCCTGGGCCGACCTCCATCGGTTTGCCCTTTCGGTCGTGCGCAACCAGATTGGATTTGGCCGGCACGGTCTGCGCCACGGTGAGGTTTATCAGATGCATCGGACCCGCCGCCTTTTGCAGGCCGCCGTAATAGTGGGTCATGTCAATCATGTCTTCATCGTCATGATCCGCAAAACCGGCGCGATCTTTGTCTAGACTCGCCCCAATATAGGCGCGCTTCAGTCGGGCAGAATAAAATGTCGACAGCGACGACAGATTGACGAAGCTGAAACAGAAGGAAATCATGAGCAGCAGCAGGCCCAATCCCAAAAGCCAGTGAGCCATTACTCCAGCCTGATGCGCCTGCAGATCGCGCGGGACCAGCCAATAGGCTATGGCACTTGCCACCACCAGCCACAGGATAATGATTGATATACCTAGAAAAGCTTGGCCGCCAGAACCATGTAAAAATCCGGATCCACCGCCGCGTTTCAGCGCTTGATGCCCCCATACCGTCAGCGCTATCGGAGTGAGCGGTACTAGAAATGGCGATAGCTCCCGCATAGCCGTGGCAAGCCAGCCCCAGAAAAACTGGGTGCGGAAATCCTCTGCTAGCCGATCGATGGTGGTTCCAATATTTTCCGCCGCCAACGCCAGCTTGATCCCCATCTGGTGTACCGCCAGCATCACCAAAACGAACAGCGCAATCTTGATCAAACCAGCCATCAGGCGGCTGAGACGGGACCGGACGAAATCTTGTCCGGTAACACCGGACATAGATGGATGGTCTTCCTCAACCGCCCAAAGCGAGCGGATTTCGTAGTAGACGTAAAGGAAAAAGGCCGAGGTCAAGGTTGCCCATAACGCCAATACCAGCTTCAACTGCGGCGGCATGTCCGCAAAGGACAGGCCAGCTTTCCAGTTAAATTCGATCACTATCGCCCCAGCTAGCCATCGTGCAACAAGCACCATAGTCAGCCCAATCGTGAATACGGCCATGGGGTTGAGCAGGATTCGCACAAACCGGTTCGCAGGAATTTTCTCTCTGCGGGTAAACCAATAGGCTGTGCCTGGAATCAAAATTGCCAAAGGGAAAAGCAGTGTTGCTGCCAGCATGTGAAATGGGCTTGGTTCCAGCCACAGCAATGCCGCGTTCAACAGACAAAACAGAAATATCGGCAGCAGCGCGATCACGAATTGGATCGTCGCCCAGTTGCGAATGGCGACCGCCACGCCCAACACCATATCACTGGTCCCGGCGGGGGTCAGATAGCGACCGAATTCGCGCAGCTGGCCCAGCGCTCTTCGGCCCTTTTTGCTGCCCAGCGGATCGAGCCAGAACTCCCGCCCTGGCACATTATCGTCTCCCTTGCCTAGGCGATAAAAAAGCGTGCCGAGAAACGATCCGATATAACTGCCCCCCGACACAGTGGAAATATAGTCGATTTTGGGGAAAAGCCCGTGACGGCTCAACGCCTGCAAAAGTCCCAAGCTGAAGGTTGCGCTGCGGATTCCACCGCCGGACAGGGCCAGTCCGACCTGCGGCGTGACATTGGGATCGAATTTATCAGCCCGCAGCCTTTCTTCGCGAGCCTCATGGAACATACGTTCGGCACGTTCGGCTGTTTCCAAGGGGTTTGGCGGCGTGTCGCTCTCTGCCATCATACGTCTCCCTAATCGCGCCAAGCGGCTGCGCTGACCGAGCCATCACAGCTATCTCCGCTTAGGAAGTAGCGCGAACTTAGCGTCAGAACAGCCACCTTCTGCCGGAACGATAATCATTCGGCACTGCAAAAGATTGGACGTTTCGGCCAGTATGCAAATTTTTTAGCTATGCCGGTGCGTGAAACCAGCAATGGCGTCGGCCAATATGTCCACCAACCCCAAAGGCAGGTCATGGCCCATTCCGGGGATCAGCATCAATTCAGCGCCGGGTATATGCGCTGCGGTATCTTTACCCGCCGCCACCGGCACCAAAGCGTCGTCTTCGCCGTGGATGACCAGCGTCGGCGCGGAGATATTGGCCAACCGTCCTCTGCGATCTCCGTCGGCCACTATCGCGGCCAATTGCCGGACATAGCCATTGGGGGAATAGCTGCGCTCCAGATCGGCCTTTGCCCGCTGCCGTACCCGTTCTTCTGATTGCGGATAACCGGGACTGCCAATGGCCTTTGCGGCTTGGACCGCGAAATCGAGCAATGCCTCCGGATCGGTAGAAGCCGGTCTTTTGGTCAGCACCGCCATCGCCTCCGGTTTGGCGCGCGGCAATCTCCGGTTACCCGTCGACGACATAACCGAAATCAAC
>JBGSLY010000061.1:0-1848 GCA_041740435.1 Parasphingorhabdus sp. | reverse complement strand
GGCGAATGTCCGGGCGTCGGGGGTCGGTGCGCCGGGGGTAAAACCGGGCAGGGTCATCCGGCTAACCGCGCCGGGGGTGATGCCGCTGTCCAGATAGGCTTGCTGGATTGGCCCCTTGCTGACGATGGTATAGCCAAGTCCGGCGGTATGGGTCAGCAGATGGCGGATGGTGATGGGCGTACGCGCATCCATGGTGTCGCTGATCGCGCCTTCGGGGTTTTTGAGCACCTTCATGCTGCCATATTCGGGGAAGATATCGGCAATAGGCTGGTCAAGTTTGAGCTTGCCGTCCTCGATCAACATCATCGCCGCGATGCCGGTAACCGGCTTGGTCTGAGAATAAATCCGCCACAGGGTGTCGAGCGTCACAGGTTTGCTGCTGCCCGCTTCCGGCGCTCCGGCGGCAATGGCCTCAGGTTCCAGATCGCCAAAGCCAATGGCGGCCAGCATGCCAGCCACTTTTCGCTCTGCCACATAATCGGTGATAATCTTGGCAAGGCCCGGAAATTGCTCTGCCAGAGTAATCGGCGCGCGTGCCCATGCGCCGCGCGGCATACCGGCAAGTGCAAAGGCGCTGCCCAAAGCCCCGATCAGAGAGCGGCGAGAGAGGCGCGGCATGGTGGCGTGCAGTTCAGTCATTGTCATCCTCATTCCTTATAATCATCCAGCGACGGAAGGCCTTGGCATAGAGCGTGGGCAAACCCGCTTTGTCCCATGATTCCAGCGGCCACCATTCACTAATCGGGTTTTCCTTAGCCAATTTTGGTCCGCGATAAACTGCCAAATCGACGCAAAGCGTAAAATGGGTGAAGCTGTGCTGGATGATGTCGGGTACGACAGTCCATTGCGATGTAATCGGCGGGATAGCTTCTCCGTCACCAGCCGCCGACCAATTGTCATCGGGCAGCGCGCGCATCCCACCCAGCATGCCTTTATTCGGGCGCGTCACCAGCAGGATGTGTCCATCCTGCTCGATCCAGAAAAATCGGCCTCGCCGCAGCGGCTTTGCCTTTTTGGCGGGCTTGACCGGGAAAAGTTCCGGCGTCCCCGTCAGCAAAGCCTCGCAGTGCATGTGCAGCGGACATTGCGGACATTTCGGCAGGCGCGCGGTGCAAATCGTCGCCCCGATGTCCATGCAGGCCTGCGCAAAATCACCTGCGCCAGTTTTTGGAGTCAAAACGTCCATTGCGGCGCGAATGTTCGCCTTTCCTGCCGGTAATGGCACTGCAATTGCGAACAGTCGGGCCATCAACCGCTCGATATTGGCATCAACGACCACAGTGCGCTGCCCAAAAGCGAAGGCGGCAATCGCGGCGGCGGTATAGTCGCCTATTCCCGGCAGCGTCCGCAATTCGGCTTCGGTTTGTGGGAACTGTCCCCCGCGCTCCTCTGCCACAATCCGCGCGCAGGCGATCAGGTTGCGGGCCCGGGCATAATAGCCAAGACCAGCCCAAGCGGCCAGTATATCGGCGTCCTGCGCTCCGGCCAGATCGGTGACCGTTGGCCATCGCCGGGTAAAGTATTCGAAATACCGTCCTACAGCGGCGACTGTTGTTTGTTGCAGCATCACTTCGGACAGCCATACATGATAAGCGTTGGGCAGTGCCCCGCCCGGCGGCGCGCGCCACAGCAGGACGCGGGCGTTTTTCCGATAATGGGTCGTGATTTTGGCGGTAATTTTGGAGGCGTTAGCGGCGGAGGAAAATGGGGACAATTGCTGGACGGACATCAAGGCGCTATGCCATAGCGCAGCAAGATGACGAGCAAAAAAACACCAGGTCCAACCGACAAAAAGATTAGGGCAGCCAAGGCTCCGCAACCCTATCAGCGGCCACGCGGCGGCGGACC
>JBGSLY010000060.1:0-3011 GCA_041740435.1 Parasphingorhabdus sp. | reverse complement strand
GACCTCAAGACCGCTCAAATTATCAATCTAAAGGCTGCTGAAAGCCATGCAGCAAAAATTGGTCTACCGTTCACGCGGATGATCTCAATCCACTGGGAAGCCGCCGGAGTACCCTTGGAGGGCATGGCAAAGGCGACGGGGCGATTTGTCGATTTGCTGTCCAAGGCCATGTCCCGACACAAAGCCAAAACTACATGGCTCTGGGTGCTTGAAAATGGCGAAGGGAAAGGCGGTCACTGTCATCTGCTCGCTCATGTGCCTGCCGCCTTCGTTCCTTTGCTGACACGGCTGCAAAAGGGTTGGCTGCGCCGAATCACCGGGAACCCCTATCGGGCGCGCGTGATCCACAGCAAGCCTATTGGCGGGCGGTTGGGGCTGGAGGCGGGCAATCCTAATCTCCTCGCCATTAACCGGGAAGCGGCCCTCGCCTATGTCCTGAAAGGGGCAAGTCCTGAGGCGGCGTCACAATCAGGATTGGAGCGACTAGAGCCGGGCGGGCGCATCGTCGGTAGAAGGTGCAGCACGTCACAAAATATCGGCGCGAAGGCGCGAAAGGTAGGAAACTGATATGACCGCACGCAGAAAGAACCAGCCCGATGACGGATTGTTGAAACCGGGCGAAACCAGCAAACTGAAGGTCGAGACGCGGCGTGATGAAAAAAGGGGGCGGACATTAGCAAAGGTCACGATGGACCCGAAATGCCGCAACGCAAATCTGGCAATGGCGTTTGGCTCGCAACTGTTTGATGGCCAACCGCCAGCCGATATTGTCGAGAGCTGCGCTGTGCTGTCAGAGGAAATTGAGCGCGTGACCGCTGGTGACTTGTCTCTGGCCAGCCGCGTTTTCACGGCGCAAGCGATCTCCCTAGATGTACTTTTTACCGAAATGGCGCGACGTTCCGGTGCAAATATGGGCCATTATCCCGACGCGGTGGACAGATACATGCGGCTGGCATTAAAGGCACAATCGGCCTGCCGTGCCACGTTGGAGGCGCTAGTCAAATTGCATCAGCCGCGCGAGCAAACGGTGCGGCATGTGCATGTAAACGAAGGCGGGCAAGCCGTCATTGCCGAACAATTCCACCATCATGCCGGGGGGCATCGAAATGCAGAAACCGACAGACAACCCCATGCACAAGGCTCATGCGGCCCCGCGCTGCTTGGCCAAGACGCGGAAGGGAACGGCGTGTCAGTCCCCAGCCGTCAGGGGGCGGAAAAGGTGCCGCCTGCACGGCGGCAAGGGAAGCGGCGCACCTAAGGGCAATTGCAATGCGTTCAAGCATGGGGGGCGGTCTGGCGAGGCGATGGCAGTGGCTCGATACCTGAATGGGATTGCCCGGCTTGTAGGGCACTCTTAGCCTTAACGTCCGTAGCAATCGCCTAACATTAGCTTGCCTCTTGCCTCTGGAAATATCGGTGAGGCGGTCGCTGAAGAACTTAGGGCAGCGGTCATAACCATGTGATATTCTGGAAAAGAATCTTCGTTCCGGCTGAATGTGAAGGTCGTGTAATTGATGGCTGCGCCCGGCCCGCCTTGGTCGCCAATTGCCACCAGCATGAAGCGATCCAAGCCCTGCAGATTGACGTAGCCCGAACCGTCATTGGCCAGTTTCAGGCCGTATGGGATTATCCTGAATCCATCGGCAATATAGGAACTGCCGCCTCTTTCTCCTGCCATAGCAATGTCGATTTGACCTGTAGGCGTCAAAACGAAGTCGAATACATTGCCCTCGTAGCCGTCGCGAAACACCCCGCTTGCCTGTCCTTTTCCGCTACCTGCCCCAACGCCTTTGACATTCCCGCACTGCATAAATAGGGTGCCCGGAACATTGCTTTTCATTGCGGGTATGGATGTAATGCCTTCTCGACCGACCCAAACGCTTGATTGAAATAGCCCTGCATAAATACTTACCGGGATTAGGAGCGCTGCCGCACCAAACACAGCAACAATGTTGAACTTCGACGTGGCCACGTGCTCTACCGGATCGGGAGCGGGACCGAACCTGTTTTCGTCCTTCTGGCCGCGCCACATCGCAATGAGCAGCGGCAGTGCAATAATGATGGGAAAAATAACGTCGTCTATTGCATAGGCATCTGCAGTCCTGTCTTGGAGGAATCGGTAATTCTTATAAACATCGGACACTTGAATTATCAGATAAGGCAGCGCTAAAATGAACAAAATTGCCCAATAGCCTTGCAACCCTATGTCGTGCAGACGCTTCACGTACGCGCTTGCGAAGCCCGCGACACATACGGCCACCAAGGCAAGCGCAAGAGCTAGGTAAATGTCCTTCAAAGTCTTGGATGACGGGGCCAGGAATGTTCCAAGGGGGGCAAGTACGATCCAAACTGTCGCGACTAGGATAGCGACACGAATCACAAAGGTCGTTCGAGTAATTCGTCCGGCAAAGAGTGACCGATACGCAGCAATGCCAGCGTTTTTTATCGTGACCAATTCGCTTTGCATGACAGCCCCTGAATTGTGAGGGGGTAACCTTAAGGGGTTCCGCTGCAGCCGTCCAGCGGTTGCCGTCTTGTTCATGCACTTGGTGAGATCATCGCTATGCCAACAGGGCCAGCCGCGTAACGCTCAGCGCGGCGCGATAGGCCGTGCAATCGAAACCGAACTTGATGATGATCTGCTAGCAAGGCCGAATTGACGGCGGCGGTTGATTTTGGCGGTCTGTTCGCAATCTGATCGCCGGTCAGTAGAGGTCGCTAAGCCGCAGGAATCGCGGATTAGTGTTCAACGATCAAAGGACGGTTTTTCGGTGGAAAGGCAAGGGGCAGGTTTCGTTTTACAAAAGATTTGGGCTCCGTTCGCCGTCGTCACATTGGGTTTCGTTTGGTGACCCCTTCGACTAGCCGCTTGTCCCCCTTTTGCGGAGTTGGTTTAGCGAGGTCACAGCCACGGATTATTTAGTGTCTTCCAGTGGGGTAGGAGTGGATTTTTTCAAGTTATGTGTTGTCAGGTAACGATCCGTTGCCAAAAGCAAGCCCGCCGCCTCAGT
>JBGSLY010000059.1:0-1682 GCA_041740435.1 Parasphingorhabdus sp. | reverse complement strand
ATACTACCCTCAAATTTCACCCGGACTGCTTTAGGTTGACGTCCTAAATACCGTTCGCGCTTGAAAATTCATTGAACCGGCAAGGTAAACCCGCTGTTCATACATGTGTCCCAATTTCCGCCATTGGCCAAAATGACGTATTTTTCTGTTGCATTTCAATATTTTGCATCATCCATGCGGTCCGTGAATGCTCGCGGTACAGATGGGCTGATGCCATAATCAACTCTAATTCCATCGTTCCTGCCGCTATCGGCGGCGCGGCGATCCGGTCTTCTATCTGGTGCGGAAAATTCATGTCCATGTGGATGCTTTTAGCAGCAACCCTATAAGCGACTGTAAAAGGGTCGTTCATCGCGGCTTAGGAGAGGTTAAGCAAAGCTGACCGGATTGGACGCACCCAGTCCCGTTTCGGCGCACATAACGGCTCGGCGCACTTGATGGCGTCCAATGCTGGCACAATCGTTCCATGGCGGCTAGAGCGGCCCGATGACCGAGACACGAATCAAAGGTGATTTTCAATTGGGCGACTCCATGGCCGACAAGCGAATCGTCGTCGCCATGTCGGGCGGAGTCGATTCGAGCGTGGTGGCGGCTCTGGCCCAGCGCACCGGCGCGGAAACCATTGGCATCACCTTGCAGCTTTATGATCATGGCGAAGCGGTCGGTCGGACCGGCAGCTGCTGCGCCGGGCAGGATATTCGCGATGCACGCGCCGTTGCCGACCGTATCGGCATCGCCCATTATGTGTTCGATCATGCCAGCCAGTTCCAGCAGTCGGTGATGGACAATTTCGCCGATGAGTATCTGGCCGGGCGCACCCCTATTCCCTGTGTCCAGTGTAATATGGGAGTCAAGTTTACCGATCTTCTGCGGCTGTCGCGCGAACTGGGTGCCGATTGCCTCGCCACCGGCCATTACGTCCGCCGGGTGGTGGGAAGCGCTGGCGCCGAACTGCACCGCGCCTTTGATCCAGCGCGCGACCAGAGCTACTTTCTGTTTGGCACCACACAGGACCAGCTGGATTATCTTCGCTTTCCCCTGGGCGACTTGCCGAAGGCGGACGTGCGAGCAATCGCCAGCGAGCTTGATTTACCGGTCGCCTTTAAGCCCGACAGTCAGGATATCTGCTTCGTTCCCAATGGCGACTATGCCTCGGTCGTGCGCAGATTGCGGCCGGAGGCTGACGATTCGGGCGAGATCGTGCATCTGGATGGCCGGATATTGGGCCCGCATAAGGGGCTGATCCATTATACCGTCGGACAACGCCGGGGGCTGGAAATCGGCGGCCTAGCCGATCCACTCTATGTGATTCGGCTGGATGCCAAGACACGGCAGGTCATCGTCGGGCCAAAGGCGGCATTGGCGGTCGGATCGGCCACGGTATCGGGGATCAACTGGATTGGCGGAGACTATCAGGGTCCGATGACGGTCAAGGTGCGTTCGCTGGCCAAACCGGTATCGGCCAGACTGAGCGGAACCGCCTTGGTATTTGACACCCCCGAATTTGGCGTAGCACCCGGACAGGCGGCAGTGTTTTATGCGGGCGAACGAGTTCTGGGCGGCGGATGGATCGACGCCACGGTTGGGGCGTTGGAGGCGGCTTAGGTTTTTGGGCCTGCATATCTAGCATTCATTTCGTCATTGCGAGCGCAGCGAAACAATCCAGAGCAAAGCCAAGCGAC
>JBGSLY010000058.1:0-2187 GCA_041740435.1 Parasphingorhabdus sp. | reverse complement strand
CTGGATCACCGCATGGCCATTAAGCCCAACGATTTTGTCGAACAGTTCCGCCCGAAAGCCGTTCATGACACTCATAACCACGATCAGCGCTGCAACGCCCAGCATGACAGCGACCAGACTTATACTGGCCACCAAAAAGATAAATCCTTCGCCCTTTCCCGGCAGCAGATAGCGTTTCGCAACAAACCATTCATAGGGGGATAGGATCATATCGACTGTCGGTCCGTAGTGGCAGGATGTATCGACATGGCACATAGAGGCGCGAATGCGGCGAAGCAAGCGCGGCAAACGCCGCGTGCCCCGCAATATTATGTGGCAAGATAGCCACAGGCGTGGCGAAATATTACAATTGCATGAACAAAGCGGATGACATTCGTTGCGCCCTTGGACAAACAATGGCGTCAAGAATCGTCGGCTACACAGATGGTCATGGTTCAGGGAGCCTTTGTCGCGCAGGTCGAATCTTGGGGGAGAGCCTACCTTCGCTGCGATAAAGGAAAACAGGCGCGAGAGCGCTTATTAAGCGTCCGGTCGATTGAGTTCGCCCGGGCGCTTTTTTTATGCCTAGAATTTTTCAACCGCCAGCCGGACTTGAAACCCCAAAATTGTGAATTACCTGAAGCTGGCAAGGCGCTGATAACAGGCTTTGCAGAAACGAACCGCTGGTGCCGGAAACGGGCCAGCATCCCAATTCGCTCAATTAGGAGGTTTTGACATGACACGTTTGGATTTCACCCCTTATCGCCGGACCATGGTCGGCTTTGACCATTTGTTTGACATGCTGGAGAATTCTTCCAAGGCCCAGCAGAACGAAAATTATCCCCCCTTTAATATCGAACGCACCGCCGAAGATCATTATCGGATCACGCTGGCGCTTGCCGGTTTCCGCCAAGATGAAATAGAAATCACCGCGCGGCAGAACCTGTTGCTGATCGTCGGCAAAAAGGCGCCTCAGGACACCAACGGCCGCGAATTCCTGCACCTTGGCATTGCCAATCGCAATTTTGAACGCCGGTTCGAACTGGCGGACTATGTGCGTGTGGAAAATGCTTCGCTGGCCGACGGCTTGCTGTCTGTTGATCTGGTGCGCGAAATTCCCGAAGCGATGAAGCCGCGAACGATCGCCATCAACGCGGAGTCAAACGTCACAGCAATCGAGCAGGCCAAGCCCGCAAAGAGCAAAGCGGCCTGACATCGGAACGACGGAAAAAGGGACAGCCAGTTAGGGAACCGGCTGTCCCGACACCCGCATGGTGTCATTCCCGATGGGAGGGCCCCGGGTCGCATAAGGCCCCGTCCATCAAGAATCCGATTCGGCTATAGCGGCAAGAGTATGGTGCTGCAAAATGCGCACCTTCCCAGCCTCCACGGCCACTATTCCATCATCCGACCAAGCGGATAGCTGGCGATTGATATGCTCGCGTGACATGCCGGCAAAGTTGCCGAGCTCACTTTGGCTAAGATCAATCTTTAGCCTGCCTTCGCCGCCTTCCTTGATGCTGAGCCGCAGCAGATAGCGCGCCAGACGCGGTCCCGAAGTAAACGCACGGTCGCCTTCGATCATCGTATTCGTCATGCGAATCCGGCTGGCCATGACCTTTAGTAGCCGCAGCGCCATGGATTTGTGGCGTTCCAGAATTTCTTCAAAATTGTTGCGGGTTAGGACGAGCGCGGTGCAAGGCTCTAGCGCTGTGACGTTGGCGGTCCGCTCCCCACCATCCAAAAGCGCGATTTCGCCAAGCACCTGCCCCGGCTCGGCATAGTCCAATACGATTTCATGCCCGTTGCTGGCAATCAGACTTGTCCGAGCGTTTCCCGAAAGCAGGATGAGCAGCGAATCCCCCTGATCACCTTGCATGATAAGATGCGCGCCCTTGGCATATTTTACATAGTGTCCGTGCAAGATAATGTCGGCCAATTCCGCCTCGTCACAATCGGCAAACAGCGAATGATCAGAGATAATCTTCGCGAGCTCCGCTGGCTTCATCTTTCCATCCCCCTGCTAATCCTGACCTATCCCTCATTTAGGACCCGGTCAGCGATTCGTTGTGATACTAATCACCTTGGCGAGGAATTATTGGATATTTTAGACAAGTCGGCTTTGCTTGATAGCTGCGGCAATAAATGCGGCAAACAGCGGATGTGGGTCGAAGGGCTTGCTTTTCAGTTCGGGGTGAAACTGAACGC
>JBGSLY010000057.1:0-13512 GCA_041740435.1 Parasphingorhabdus sp. | reverse complement strand
TGGGGCCAAAAATTGCGGCCGAAACCCATGCGGTTCTGGCACCCGGCGGTGCGTTTCTGGTGTATCAGTTTGTTCGCAAGGCGCGGCATTTTATGGAACCACATTTTGCGCGGATTGATGACGGCTACTCGGTGCTGAATGTCTTGCCATGCTTCCTGTTCTGGGGCTGGAAAGAATAGTTCATTATCCTTTGCCTGACCAACGCCATTTGTCGAAACGGGGCTTGCTTTGGTCGTTTTGGCGGCTAGTCTGCGCCTCGTCCCCTATCGCTCAATTAAAGGATCAGTTTTATGCGTTTGTCCCGTCCGTTCGCCGTGATGGCGCTTGCTTCAACGGCATTGTCGATGACGATACCGGTTGGGACACCCGCATTTGCGCGCTCCGCCAAAGCGGCGGACCCGGTGCCGGTGTCGCAGCTGGTGGACAAAGTGGCGATTCCCTATGAGCGATTCACGCTTGCCAATGGCCTTCGCGTCCTGGTCCATACCGACCGGAAAGCGCCGATTGTTGAGGTTTCCATCTGGTATAATGTGGGTTCGGCGCACGAACCTAAGGGCAAAACCGGCTTTGCGCATTTGTTTGAGCATATCATGTTCAATGGTTCGGAGAACGCACCCGGCGATTTTTTTGAGCCGCTCCGCCAGATTGGCGCGACCGATTTGAACGGAACCACCTGGCTCGACCGGACCAATTATTTCCAGACTGTGCCGACCTCCGCGCTCGACGTTGCTTTGTTTTTGGAAAGCGACCGGATGGGCTATTTGCTGGGGGCGGTGACGCAGGAAAAGCTCGATAACCAGATCGGCGTGGTATCCAATGAAAAACGGCAGGGCGATAATCAGCCGTATGGCATGGTCAGTTATCGCCAGACCGAACTCCTGTTCCCCGACCGCAATCATCCTTACGGCCATGACACCATTGGATCGCTGGAGGATCTTGAGTCCGCGTCGATGGAGGACATCGCCAACTGGTTTAAGGACCATTACGGGCCGAACAATGCGGTGTTGGTGCTGGCCGGAGATATCGATCTGGCGACCGCCAAAACGCAGGTTAACCGCTGGTTCGGACATATTCCGCGCGGCAAAGATGTGCCGCCGGTCGTGGCGCCGATTCCGACATTGGACAAGCCGGTGTATGAGGTGATGAAGGACAAGGTCGCCGCGACCCGTATTTATCGCAACTGGGTGGTTCCGGGCCTGAATGACAGCGACTTTACTGCGCTTGATGTCGGTGCGGCGGTGCTGGGCGGGCTATCCAGTTCGCGGCTCGACAATATTTTGGTCCGTGAAGAAAAATCGGTGGTGGCGGTCTCGGCCTATGTCCTGCCTTTTGTCCATGGCAGCTTGTTCAACGTACAGGTGGATGTGAAGCCGGGCGGTGACGCCGATGCGGTCGCCAAGCGGCTCGATGCCATTATGGCCGATTTTATGGCGACTGGCCCGACAGAGGACGAAGTACGGCGGGTGGCCACACGTGAGGCGGCGGGCAAGATCGCGGGCCTCGAACAAGTCGGCGGTTTTGGGGGAAAAGCGGTCGCTTTGGCCGAGGGCGAACTCTATTCGAACGATCCGCAGCATTTCAAAAAGGAGCTGGAACGGCTGGCAGCGACGACGCCCGATGCGGTTAAAGCCGCGATGCAGAAATGGCTGAGCCGGCCCGTCGTGGGCATCACGGTTGTGCCCGGAGAGCGGGAAGAATATCAGGAAGTTGCCGCTGGCGCCGGTCAACGCACGGGTGGCTTGAATGCGCCCGCTTTTTATATGGCGCCCGGTTCTGAAGATGGCCATGTCCTGGCTGCGCCGACAGCGGCGGCTCCAGATCGCTCTAAACTGCCGCCTGTGGGTGACGTGCCCAATGTGGATTTCCCGGATGTGCAGACGGCCACGCTGTCCAATGGGATCAAGGTCCATTTCGCAGAGCGTTCGACAGTGCCGGTGGTCCGCGTTGCATTGTCATTCGATGCCGGGTCCTCCAGTGACCCTGCCGAAAAGCTGGGCATGCAGGAACTTGTGACGGCGATGCTACCTGAAGGCACCGCCAACCTGTCATCGGTTCAGATTGCCGAGGCACAGGAGCGTCTGGGGGCCAGTATTGGCGCAGGCGGTGACCGTGATCGGACCACGGTGACATTGCGCGCGGTAACACCCAATCTTGCTCCATCGCTCGACCTGCTGGCCGATATCGTTAAAAATCCGGCCTTTGCTCCGACCGAAGTGGAGCGGATTCGCACGCGTCAGCTCACCGAAATCGAAGCCGCCGCCAATGAACCCGGCGCGATTGCGCAGGATACTTTGCCCGCATTGCTGTTTGGGGCCGAGCATCCCTATGGCCGCGGATTGTCGGGCAATGGGTCAAAGGAATCGGTGGCCTCCATCACCCGCGATGATTTGATCACCTACCACCAAGGCTGGATGCGTCCGGAAAAAGCGGAAATATTTGCCGTAGGAGATGCCTCGTTCGCTCAGCTAATCCCGATGCTGGAGCAGCGATTTGGCAAGTGGAAGGTGAAGGGGCAGCAGGCAGCGGCCAAGAATTTCAGTGTAGCAGTTCCCGCCGCGCGCGAAAAAATCGTGGTTATCAATCGCCCCAATTCGCCGCAGTCCTATATTTTGGCGGGGCAGGTGACACCTTATCGCGGGACGGACCAGATCCTGCCCTTGAATGCCGCGAATGAAATTCTGGGCGGCAATTTTCTGTCGCGGATCAATATGGACCTGCGCGAAACCAAGGGGTGGAGCTACGGCACCCGCAACACCGTGCTGCGCGGGGAGCATCAGATACCTTATTTGGTCCGTGCCCCGGTTCAGACCAATCAGACCGGCCCGGCGGTGGCTGTTATCAAAGACCAAATCTCGAACTTTGTTACAACCGGCGGCGTGACCCCGGCGGAGTTGGAGCGGACCATTAATGGCAATGTTCGCGAATTGCCCGGCAGGTTTGAGCAAAGCGGTGATGTGATGACCCAGATGATGGGCGACGTCCTTTTCCAACGTCCCGCGAATTATGCCGAAACCATTGCCGATCAATATCGTGCACTGACGGCGGGCACGCTCGACAAGGCGATGCGGGAGGCGATTCGGCCTGATCAGTTCACTTGGGTGATTGTCGGTGATGCGGCGAAGATTAAGCCGCAATTGGACGTGCTTAACATGGCAATCGAATATCGCGGCTTTGAAGCTGCGAACATGGATGTTAATAAGTCAGGTGAAGCCAGCGAATCAGCGGAATAGTCCGTTTACTGGCCAAATAAGGAGAAGAATATGTCTGTTGCAGGAGTGTATGATTGCGTGACCAAATCGCCAATGGGCGATCAAAAATCGGTCCTGACTCTGGTCGTCGACGGCGATTCGGTCAGCGGCACCAATGCCGGGATGATGGGTTCGATGGACGTTGAGGAAGGCAAGGTTGACGGGAATACGGCAACTTGGGTGATGAACATGACCGTTCCGATGCCGATGAAGCTGGAAGCCAGCGTAACCGTTGACGGCGATGCCCTGACCGGCAGCGTCAAGGCAGGAGCCTTTGGCGAAATGGCGATGACCGGCACTCGACAGGGTTGATCACCAACAAGAGTTACAAAAAAGGCCGCTATCCAATGGGATGGCGGCCTTTTTTATGATTTTGTATGCAGATTTTACTGCACCACAATCGATACCGCACGGCGATTGCGGGCCCATGCGCCTTCGTTGGAGCCCAGTGCATCGGGGCGTTCCTTGCCATAGCTGACCGTCGTCATCCGCATCGGATTGACGCCCAGTGAGGCGAGATAGTTTTTCGCCGCATTGGCCCGCCGTTCGCCAAGAGCGAGGTTGTAATCGCGAGTGCCGCGTTCGTCGCAATGTCCTTCGATCGTGATCCGGGCATTGGGATAGCGGGCCAGCCATTGCGCTTGGCTTTGTAATGCCGCCATATCTTCCGAATCGATATTAAAACGGTCTGTGTCGAAGAATACCCGGTCGGACATGACATTGGCCAGAAAGTCCTGCTGCGAACCCGGCGCATAGCCCGGACCAGATGGACCAGTTGGTTGAGTCACCGGGTTACCGGGGGGCGGGGGTAATTCTTCCGGTGCCTTTTTTGCACAGGCCGAGAGGGCCAAGCTGGATGCGATCAACAGGGGAATTGCGTATCTGCTCATGGTCTTGCTCCTTATTTGCCAAGCCTTATTATCATTTTCGTGCGCTTTTGTCGCTCAATAGTTTATCAAAAATTTAGCATTGTGATCAGGGTAACAGCGGTCCCCATGCCGGGTCGGAACCATCGACCGGGGTGGGCAGGCGGCGTTCGTTGCGTCCGGTCAGATCCACCTGCCAGACGCTGGTCTGTCCGCTGCCCTGTGACGTGCGGAAAAACTGGATCACCCGGCCATTGGGGGCCCATGTCGGTGCCTCGTCTTGCCAGCTGTCGGTCAGAACCCGTTCCCCGCCGCCGCCGGGTGACATAACACCAATCCGGAAATTGCCCGCGATCTTAGTAAAGGCGATCAGGTCACCGCGCGGGCTCCATTCGGGCGTCGCATAGCGGCCACCGCCAAAGCTGATCCGCTGCTGATCCGATCCGTCGGCGTTCATGACATAGAGTTGCTGGCTGCCCGAACGGTCGCTTTCGAACACGATCTTGCTACCGTCGGGGGAAAAGCTGCCGCCGACGTCAATGCCCGGCGATTGGGTCAGTTTGACCGGTGTCCCGCCCCCTGCCGCTGATACCTTGTAGATGTCGGTATTGCCCGCAATCGCCATCGAATAGAGCACCCATTGGCCATCTGGCGACCAGCGCGGCGCGAAGGTCGGGTTCTTGCTGGAGGTCACCAACCGCTGTTTGCCTGTGCCGATGTCATAAACATAGATGCGCGGATTGCCGTCGAGGAAGCTTAAATACATGATCGACTTGTAATCGGGCGAAAATCGCGGGGTGAGCGCGGTTGCCTGTCCGTTGGTGATAAACCGGTGGTTGGCGCCATCGCTGTCCATGATCGCGAGTTGCTTGACTCGGTTTCCCTTGGGGCCGGTTTCGGCGATATAGGCGATCCGGCTATCAAAAAACGGCGATTCCCCGGACAGACGCGAGTAAATGGTATCGGCACATTTATGCGCCGCCCGCCGCCAATCGCGCGGTTCAATGATAAAGCCGGTGCGGGTGAGCTCGCTCTCCAGCGCGACGTCGTAAAGGTAACAGCCCACCGTCAAATTGCCGTCACCATTGGCCTTTACAAAGCCCTGGATCAGGGCAGAGGCGTTGGTACCAGCCCAATAGGGAAATTGGGGCGCGGTGACTTCGTCGAAGCCAATGCCGCGCACCCGTTGCCGCCCCAAAGGCTCGAACAGGCCGGATGAGCGTAAGTCGCTGACGATGACATCGCTGATCCGATTGCCCAATTCTGCGGTAGACATGCCCGCCGATGTCGGGGCGTCGGCAGCGGTGGGCAGGCCGGGGACCGCGATAATCAGATCGTTGTCACCCTCTGCCGTCACATCAACGGTAAGCTGCGCCAGCGCTCCGCCGGGCAACAGGAGGGCGACCGAAAGGCCGATCATCAAGCGCTTGAGAGGAAAGGACAATTTCATGGGGGGGAGCATCCTTATGGTAACAGGCTTATTGCGAAAGACGTTTGTCAAAACCGATTTTCATGTCTTTCCAAGCATCGTAGAACTTCGGTGGCAAATTAAAAGGGGATGCGCGTTTGACTGCGGCGATAGCACGTTCGGAGTGGACGGCGGCCTGGGTCGCGTTGCTAGCGTTGCGGCCTGTGGTGCCCAGAACCTGAGGCGTGCCGACCAGCCGACCGTTTTCGTCCAGCTTGAAGCGCAATTCGGTCCGCAGCAACTCCGCATCGGCGCCAGTGGGGGCCAGTGCCTGCCAATGCGGCCGTAACTGGCGCAGCACTTCCTGCTGCAACGACGCCACAGCGGCGGGCGAGATGGCGGCTGCGGCTGGCGCGGTTGATTTGCTGGTGCTCGGCTTGTCGCTAATCCCTTTCAGGAAATCATCGCCGAGACGCGATCCTTTCGGCTTTTCGCTGGCCTGCGGTTTGGCCGCCGGTTTCGCAGCTGGCTTGGGCTTGCTCGCCGGTTTGCTGGGTGGCTGCGGTTTGGGCTTCGCGGGCGGGGCTGGTTTTGGCTTGGGGGTTGGCTTTGGCGCAGGCTTGGGTTTTTCAATCGGCTTGTCGGGTTTTTTGGGCGGGGTGACTGCGGGTGGTGGGGGCAGGGGCTCTGGCTCTGGCGCAGCAGTCAACTCCTCGGGCTTGCCGATTTCCGGCGCGACGCTGGGGGCCGGGGGTTCGGGTGAGGTTTCCGGTGCGGCGCTTTCGAGACCAACGTCTTCTGCGATAGTGACTTCAATCGGCTTGTTTTTAAACCGTTCCGACGGAGCATTGAGGATACTGAGCGACAGGACGGCAAACAGCGCCACATGGCCGATAGCCGCGACCCCCAGTCCCTGTTTTTCGGTATCGTCCAACGCCATGACGTCAAAATTATTCCTTGCCAGATGAACCGGTTGTGACCAGCGACACTTTATTGAGGCCCGCCCGGTTAAGTTCGCCCATCACCCGCATCACCAGTCCGTAATCCAGCGCACGGTCCCCGCGCAGCATTATTTGACGAGGGTTATCATCGCTTTGTTGCTGCGCAATGACGGCCAGCCGTTCCTCAAACGCGGTTCCCGCCAGTTCTTCATCGTCGACGAATGTCCGGCCTTGCTCGTCAATAGAAATCTGGATCGGCTCCTTGTCCTGTTCCAGCGCATTGGCGCGGGTTTCGGGAAGGTCAACCGGCACACCCGATACCAGCAGCGGCGCGGTAATCATGAAGATGATCAGCAGCACCAGCATCACATCAACAAACGGAGTCACGTTGATTTCCGCCATCGGCACGCGCCGCCGGGGGCTGCGTCCGCCGCTGGAAGGCATTTGCATCGCCATCAGCTCCGCTCCAGCTCTCGGCTCAGCGTCGCATGGAAATTATCGGCGAACCGGCCGAGCTTCGCCTCATATTGGTTGAGCCGGTGCGAATAGCGGTTGTAGGCGATAACCGCCGGTATGGCCGCAAACAGGCCAATGGCGGTCGCGAACAGCGCCTCTGCAATCCCCGGTGCGACGACGGCTAGCGAGCTGTTCTGTTCGGCGGCAATCGCGGAGAAGCTGCGCATAATGCCCCAGACCGTTCCAAACAGACCGACAAACGGCGCGACGCTGCCGACAGTCGCCAGAAAATTGAGCCGGTCCGAAAGCCGGTCCATTTCCGCCGCGATCGTCGAGTTCATTGCGCTGGCCAGCCGCTGACGTGTCCCTTCCCGATCGACCGGGGTCCTGCTGGTTGAGCGCCGCCATTCCTTGATCCCGGCGCTGAAAACCTTACCGATGGGGAGCGGTGACTTAGCGTTTTTCTCGTAAAATTTGTCGATATCATCTTCGGTCCAGAACGATTGTTCGAAATCGTCAGACTTGGACCGGATCCGGCTCATCCGCAGCCAGAAGCTGACGATGATGGTCCATGTCCAAATACTGGCGAGCAGCAAGCCGATCATAACCAGTTTGACGACAATATCCGCCTCCAGAAACAGGGAAAGCGGGGAGAAAGTTCCGGTGGCGGTGTTCAAAGCAAGGGAGTCTAGCAAGGCTTCACAACTTTCATTTTAGGTTTGGTCGTCCATGACAGTCCGATAGGCAGCTGTCCATGCCTGCGGTTGTCGGCGCGGGCGGCCATTGGCGGCAAGAAATGCAGCTTGCACCGTCGCGGCGGCGATAATCTCGCTGCCCCGCATTACCGTCTGCTCGATTATCACGGCGGCGGCGCGCAATCCCTTGACCCGGCTGACGATTACCAGTGCATCATCGAAATGCGCGGGCGCGTGGAAACGGATTTGCATGTCCGCAACCGCATAATATCCTTCGCCCGCCTGATGCGCGCCGCGCTGATCAATACCCAGAACCGACAGCATGTCGGAGCGGGCCCGTTCCATATAGCGCAGGTAATTGGCGTGATAGACTACCCCCGAGAAATCGGTATCCTCGTAATAGATGCGCACGGCAAACAAATGGTCGTGACCATCGAAAAAACCTGCAAAAGGCTGAGGGTAAATCGGCAACGGCACCAGAATGCAATAGGGGTTTCAGCTTGGCCGATAAAGCCATTTTTGTCTCGGTTTTACCTATTCCATCACTTTCCCAGCAATTCAAGCGCCGCCCTAGTCATCGCCTCTGTCCCCAATGTCACCGACTCTTTGGGGGCTATTTTGAAAAATGGAGAGTGGTGATCCGACACTGGCTTCCCGCCATTGGCGGCGGCATCAATATCCGCCTGCGGTGTGCCGCCGATCCACATATAGACGCCGGGAACGTCGCTGTTCGGGCGCACGAAATAGGCGAAGTCTTCTGCGCCCATTCCGGTCTGCGGTGCGTTGGTGACCAATTGATCGCTCGTGAAATGCGTTTGAAATGCCTTGGTAACGCGTGCAGTTAGCGCGTCGTCGTTGATCGTCACCGGGGTCGATTCAAAGCCGACCCGCACTTCGGGCAGCTTGTCTTCGGGCAAGCCGTTCATCCGCCCGACATTGGCCGCAATCCGCTTGATGCCGTTCAGCAAAGTATCGCGCACGGCATTGTCGTTGGACCGCACGGTCAGCTGCAATTCGGCTCGGTCGGAAATGATGTTGTGCTTAAAGCCCGAATGGAACGATCCCACCGTCACCACGCCGGGCGACAAGGGCGAAATTTCCCGCGAGATCAGGGTTTGAAGCGCCATGACGATCTGGGCACCCATGACAATAGGGTCCTTACCCTGATTGGGAGAAGCCCCGTGCGCGCCTACCCCGTGGATGGTTATATCAACAGAATCTGATGAGGAGGCTATAAGTCCAGGCTGGATACCGATTTTGCCGGTGGGCATATCGGCAGCGACGTGAAAGGCGAGGGCATAGTCGGGTTTGGGAAAGCGAGTATAAAGCCCGTCATTCAGCATCTTGGGCGCGCCGCCTATACGTTCTTCTCCCGGCTGCACCACGAAAACCACCGTGCCCTTCCACTGGTCTTTCATCGCCGCAAGTCGCCGGGCAGTGCCGATCAACGCGGTGATATGCGTGTCATGGCCGCAGGCGTGCATGACGGGCTTGTTCACACCGTCAATATCGACCTGCCGCACCTTGGATGCATAGCCGAGTCCGCTGTCCTCGGCTAAAGGAAGCCCGTCCATATCGGCACGCAGCATGATGGTGGGGCCTGCGCCATTGGTCATCACCCCGACCACCCCGGTGCCGCCCACTTTTTCGGTGACTGTGGCTCCGGCGGCGCGAAGTTCTTTTGCCATGATCGCGGCGGTGCGAGTTTCCAGATACGACAATTCGGGGTTACGATGAAAATCGAGGAACAAGGCTTCCAGCTTCGTAGCGTAATCCTTAGCAATGGCATCCGCCATCGGATCCAACGCGTTCTGGGCATATGTTGGCGCGGCCAAAGCCAGCGCAATTCCAGTCAATAGGCGATGATACCGCATTTCATTTCTCCCCTGAATGGCGTTCAGGCTATCAGTTACAGAAATATATGCAAAGCCTATCCGCCTCTTCATCCGTTACTTCGGTGCGGAAAAAGGCAGTGCCGGTCTGATCCACGCTCTGCCACCACAGGCCCGATAGCAGGCCATAGGCCTCACCCGCATGACCATAGCGCAGTTTGCCATCGCCAAACGGTTCGTCGGCACATGTCTCTGGCCGTCCCGGAAAGCCCAATATCTGCACGCCCAGCCCAAAGGCGCAAAAAAATCCCTTTTCCGTGTCACCATTGGTACCGTCATAAACCCATGCCGGGCGGGTCATTTCCGCTATGGTTTCGGGCTTCAGAAAACCGTCCCCGCCGCGCAGGAAGATCTGACCCACTTTGGCCAAATCATTCGCAGAAATGCGCAAACCGCCTTGCGGACTGAATATCGACCCGGTCTGGCCAAGCCGGTAGTTTGCCAAATCGCAGCTGCCATCGCTAGCCGGCACAACCTCGCAGGGGGCGCGTCGCCCGCGCAGGTCGTCGCGGGCCACTTCGCCGGTGCTGCGATAGAGGGTGACCGCATTTGCGACTTTGACGTCGCTGCACAAGGTCCAATTGAAACAGGCATCAAGGGCAAGCGGCTCGAAAACCTGTTCTTGCATGACGACATCAAATCTCTTGCCGGTCGCCGCTTCGATCACCGCAGCGATCAGTGGGCTGTTCAAATTGGCATAGGCAAAATACGCGCCGGGGCGATGCTGCATGTCCCACGCTTCCGGTTTGGCCAGCTCTACCTCCAGCCGCGCATCCATTGGCAGGGCATAGTCGATTCCGTCGCGCAGCCCCACTTGATGGGAGAGCAAGTGCCGAAGGGTAATGGGATCATCGGGGAAAGCGGGGTGGGTGACCTTCCATCCCAAATATTCTGACACATTTCGGTCCAGACCCAGCGTGCCCGCCTGCACAAGCCGCATAACGCCAAGGGCCACAAAAAATTTGGAGATAGAGGCAATCCGAACCGGATCATCGGGCATCAAAGCACGGCCAGTTGTACGGTTGGCCAACCCCTGAATCTTGATGGTGCGCATGGTGGCGGCATCAAAATCTACACGAATTGCTGCAGGAGGACCGGGCATGTCGGTGGAAAAAGCCGGATTCGCTTGGGTAGCAATAAGCCCGCCGAGGCAAAGCCGCAAAAGCGGTTTGACCAATTGGAAATAGGTCGAACCGGTTATTGCGCGCACTCTCCGACCCGCTTGCCGGTCACTTTGGACTGGACCGCCATTTTCATCGATGGAACAGCGGCGTTGACATTCTCGGCAACGGCTTCGGACATCATGTTATAGCTATCCGGACCATATTCGCCCGTCAGCGACACCTTCATCGTCCCCGGCATTTTTGATCCGGTACAGGTCATTTCGGCGGAAATTGTTCCATTGCGCATGTCAAATTGACTATACTCGCACCCAACCTCTTCCCGCATCGCCAATAGGCTCGACCCTGGGTTTTCCGCCATTTCTGGGGAGATGCAAGTGCTTGTCTTGTTTTGCTGTCCCTTGACAGATTCGGCGACATTGGTCGGAAAACCAGCAGGTGCGCCTTCGATTTTGGCGTCGATTACCGTCGTTTGTGCTTCCCATTGGCCGGGCGTCAGTTTGACCGTGTCGACGGTTGCCGCAGCTTCTTCTTCGCTGATTTTGCCATCGCCATCGGCGTCGGCGTTGTTGCGCGTGCAAGCGGTCCCCAGCAATAGAGTTGCGAGCAATAAGGTACGCAATTTCATGACGTTAGGCCCCCGGATTTGTCGATCATGGTTTGAATCGTGTGTCGCTGCGCAACAATCACCATTTTACAACGCGATGGGCAAGCAAATTATTGACCGCTGATGGTGGCGAAAGACAATTTGGCGGTCACAATACCATCATCTCGCGCCTCAATATCAGAATTCTGAACCTCGACCCCCTGCCGCTCTAGCTGCGCAAGCCAGGTGAACAGGGCAGGAGACTTTGCTGCTTCGATGGTGATATTCACCACCTTGTTGTTGGGCGAGTCCATGCTTTGTGCGGCGAAACCGTTTTCTGCTGCGCTGTTGCTGACTACCTCCGATAAGGGCAATTGCAACGGTGGTGCTGGTTGTGGCGCCGACTTGAGGATGGCCGCCGCTGCCGCAATTTCGGATCGGGAATTGAGCGCTTGCGCCAATTCATTTTTGGCATTTATTTCAAGATTTTGTAAGGGAAATATCACGCCATATAGCAAGAAAATAACGCCAGTGAGTGCACCAGCAACACCCACCAGAATCCTTTCTCGAAGGCTGAGGCCCATAATCCATTGTGTTACCCGGCGCATCACCGAACCCCCACAGTGATATCGGCCAATGCTTTGCCAGTGGCCTCGGTCCGAGGGACAGCAGTGATTTTATAGCCATCGCGTTGCAGCGCAAGAAGGGCCACATTGATATCTTCGTTCCGCGCAGCGCTAAGCGTGGCGGAGAGTAAACCCGAGGGTTGATAGGACATTTTGACCACCGCAACACCGGGTGCGCTCTGCAAGGATTGGAAAAAAATACTGGTCAAAGCGGTGAACCGATCAGGAGCTTGGCCGATCGATTTCAGTTTTTCGCCGATTTGTTGACGCGCTTGCGGCAGTTCATTCACGCCGGGGACAATCCCGCGGGCGAGCGCCAGGCTATCGGCGTTAACATTCGCGGTCGTAAGCTTATGCTTGGAGATCACCGTAATCGGAATAGCTAGCGAAATGACGGCAATCGCAGCCAATGCCCCAAGCAGCAGACGTTTCTGCGGCGACGTCATCGGCTTTCGGGCTGACTTTTTGACGAATTTTCCGCTCCGGAGATTGAGAAGCTGCTGCGATGCAGCCGCGCCTATCAATTCCCGAACCTGCTGTGAATCGAGTGCGGTCACCAATTCATCACCAACAATGGTGTCAACCAGTGCGGGTTCATCCGGAAAACTATGTTCAGTTCCCCGAATTACGACACAACCGCCGATGTCGGCTTTCATAAAGCCTTTTTCCGGCACCGGCACAAGACAAGCGGATGGGATGCAGAGGTCCGGATCACAGTCCATCGCCTGCAAAAATTCCAGCCCGGCAGCAAGTTCACGTGCGGATATTACCGATACCCAAGGGTTTCCGGCATCATCGAGCCAAGCCGCGCTTTGCAATTGGGCTGCTCCGCCAATCGTTCGGCTCATAACGGTTTCATTAGCGATGGCGAGCGATTGTTGGGGCGGAAATTCTCCTTCGACCGTTACGCGATACAATGTCGCGTCGCTAGGGTGCATAAGGGCGACACACTGAATTTCAGTTTCGCGTGTTCCCGAATCGCCTCTAGGATCGGCAGACAGCCCCGATCGTACCACCACCGCATTGTCCACCAGCCACCAATTGACAGGCGTCAATGGACCGGACGGGAAAGTAACAAAGAGAGACGATATGGTCAAAGTGCGGCTTTCGGGAATTTGCGTGTGCGATAGCCAAAAAAGAAACCTGTGTCACCTTGCGTTCACGGGGTGACAAGAGGCGTGTCGGTCATTCGTTATAGATATCTGCGTTGGTTCCCTCTCCACCAGGCGCACCATCGGCCCCCAAAGAGAACAAGTCAAATCCGGATCCCTTGCGACCGGGGAAGGCATATTGATAGGGCCTGCCCCAAGGGTCTTGTGGCAATTTTTTGATATATCCGCCTTGGCGATAACCAGGCGCGCTTGCCGATCCGGCGGTCTGCTGCGCCAGGGCATTGAGTCCGTCGCCACTCGCCGGATAATTCGCGTTGTCGAGCCGGTACATTTCCAGTGCTTGCTCCAGAGTCGCGATATCGGTCCGGGCCTTTTGCACCATGGCCTTGTCCTGATTGGGCAGTACGTTGATCACGACTATGGTAGTGAGCAGGCCAATGATGAAAATGACCACCATCAACTCGACCAAAGTAAAACCATTCCGTTCCGCCGGCGGCTTCGGGATTTTATTGGGCCAACGAAAATCGGTGAACAGATTGAAAAGGATTTTCCACATCATCT
>JBGSLY010000056.1:0-5333 GCA_041740435.1 Parasphingorhabdus sp. | reverse complement strand
TGCCGGTCAACACCACCGGAAGCCCGCGGCTTTCGAGGATATCCAACATTTCGGCCATGTTCTTCGCTGTATCTTCGGGCTTTAACCCCCGAAGCATGTCATTACCGCCCAGCCCCAGCAGGACCAGATCGGGTTTACGATCCAAGCTGTCGAGGACAAAGGTCATCCGGCCCAGCCCAGCCGCACTGGTATCCCCGGAAACCCCGGCATTGTGCACGGTCACGTCCAGCCCTTTGGCCCGCAATCCCGCCTGCAATTCGGGCACAAAACCGTCGTTAGGGGCCAGCCCATAACCTGCATAGAGGCTGTCGCCAAAGGCAAGTACCAGCAGCTTGCTCGGGGCTTCGGCTTCCGCCCCGGCTTCGGTTTCGGAAGCTGGGACCGCAGTTTCATTGCCGGAGCATGCCAACAGCAGTTGCATCGCAGCCATCGCCAACCCATATCGCATAAGGCTTTTCGGCCATGTCACCATCTTGCAGGACCCCCATCCATGTCTTTTTCGTCAGCACCGCTTGACCGCGACGCCGAACTGTACCCAGAGCATATGGCAATTGTTGCCCGTAATGTCACCCTTTCGCTGGGCAGCGGGGACGCTCGGGTGGATATTTTGCACGGGATCGATCTGGAAATAGCCAAGGGGCAGAGCGTCGCCTTGCTAGGGCCATCGGGTTCGGGGAAATCCTCGTTAATGGCGATATTGTCGGGGCTGGAGCAAGCGAGCGGCGGAAGCATCCGGATTGCAGGCGCCGATTTTGGCGGGATGAGCGAAGACGAGCTTGCGATTGCCCGACGCGGACGGATCGGCATCGTCCTCCAAGCCTTCCACCTGCTGCCCACCATGACCGCACAGGAAAATGTCGCGGTGCCCTTGGAACTTGATGGGCAGGACGATGCTTTTGCCCGCGCGGCGGAGGAACTGGCCGCCGTGGGCCTTGGCGATCGGCTGAGCCACTATCCCTCCCAATTATCGGGTGGGGAGCAGCAGAGGGTAGCGATTGCCCGGGCGATGGCGGCGCGACCATCGATCATCTTCGCCGATGAACCGACCGGCAATCTGGATGGCACTACTGGAGACAAAATCATCGAGCTGTTGTTCGAACGGCAGCGGGCCAATGGCGCGACCTTACTCATCATCACCCATGACCCGGCGCTGGCCGAGCATTGCGACCGCATCATTCGCCTGCGCGACGGCATCATCGAATCGGACACTATTGGGATCAGGGCCGCGTGAGCAATTTGGGAACGGCATGGACGCTGGCGCGGCGCGATTTGCGCGGGCGGTTTGTTGGCTTGCGCCTGCTGGTCATTTGCCTGTTTCTCGGCGTGGCAACGCTGGCGGCGATTGGCAGCCTGACCAGCGCGATCACCGGTGAACTGGGCGCGCGTGGGCGCACGATATTGGGCGGCGACATCGAAATCGGCATTTCGCAGCGAGAAGCCACCAAGGCTGAATTGGCAAGTTTTCAGCAAGCCGGAACGCTATCCCAAACCATTCGGATGCAGGCTATGGTCCGCCTACCCGACGGCAGCGACTCGCAGCTTGCCGAGTTTAAGGGCGTAGACACGGCCTATCCGCTCTACGGCCAACTCACCTTAGCAAGCGGCGCAACTGCACCACAATTGGGGCAGAACGAATTGCTGGTCACACCGGCATTGCTCGAACGCTTATCGCTCAAAAAAGGCGACACAGTCTCGGTCGGCGAACAAATTTTCACCATCACCGGGGTAATCGGCACTGAGCCCGACCGACTGAGCGAAGGCCTCTCGCTTGGGCCGGTGGTCATTGCCTCGCTAGATGGCTTGCGCGCTGCGCGTCTGATTCAGCCGGGTAGTCTGTATGAAGCCAAATACCGCATAAAATTGCCCGACGGTGCAAATCCCGAACAGCAACTCGATGCGTGGCAGGAGCAATACCGGTTGGCGGGGTGGGAGACCAAGACCCGCGACAATGGCGCGCCCAGCACTGCTCGCTTTATCGAACGGATGGGCCAGTTTTTGACCCTTGTCGGTCTCGCTGCTCTGGTGATCGCGGGAATTGGGGTCGGCAACGGCGTCGCGTCGTATCTGCGCGGCAAACAATCCGCAATTGCCACGCTCAAGGTGCTTGGGGCAGATTCCGCGCTGATTTTTCGAGTCTATTTGCTGCAAATTTTATCTGCGGCTGGGGCGGCGATAGCGGCGGGGTTGCTGGTCGGTGCGCTGGCTCCCTCACTGATCCTGAAGGTGGCGGGCGATGTTTTGCCGGTATCACCCGATTTTGCGCTCTATCCCGTACCATTGTTAATTAGCGCAGCTTATGGCCTGCTGATCGCGGTGATGTTCGCGCTGCCGCCGCTGGCGCGCACCCGCTATGTGACCGCAGCCGGTCTGTTCCGCGCGAAGGTCGAGTCGGGGGGCCGGGTTGACCGGGCGACCGCCGCGATTATGGTATTGGCGATTGGCGCTGTGCTTGCGCTGGCGATTGGTAATGCCAAAGAGCCGCTGTTTTCCGCCGGTTTTCTCGCCGCGCTGCTGGGTGTGTTCCTGATCCTTTCGGCACTGGGTTGGCTGGTGCGGCGCACCGCGTTGCGCTTGCCGCGGCCAAAATCGCCGCTGCTCCGCCTAGCCATCACCAACCTGCACCGTCCGGGCGCACAGACCGGACAGCTTGTAGTTGCGCTTGGCCTTGGACTGACGCTGTTCGTCACGCTGGCCGCGATCCAGACCAGCATGACCGGAGAGATTCGCAATACTGTCCCCAAGGAAGCCCCCAATTTCTTCATTCTCGACATTCCTGTCGCACAAAAGCCGCAGTTTGAAAAGACCGTGCAGGACCTGACCCCGGCGGCGGAAATCAACATCGTCCCCACGCTTCGCGGATCGATTATCGCCTATGGCAATCAACGCGTCGCTGATCTTAAGCAAATCCCTGAAGGCGCATGGATGCTGCGCGGGGATCGCGGCCTCACCTATAGCGCCGCTGTGCCAGAGGGCAGCAAAGTGGTGGCGGGAAAGTGGTGGCCGGAAAATTACGCCGGACCACCGCTGGTTTCCATCGATCAGGAGATGGCGGAAATTCTGGGCCTCACCATCGGAGATACGCTGACCGTCAGCCTGCTTGGCGTCGAGATCAAAGCCAAAATCGCCTCTTTCCGCGAGGTCAATTGGCGCAATTTCGGTTTCAACTATATCATGGTTTTTCCGCCCAGCACGCTGATCGCCACGCCGCACAATGTCGCGGCAACGATTCAACTCGACCCGGCGCAGGAAAGGCCAGTGGCTCAGGCCCTGACCCGTCAATTTCCATCGATTTCGCTGGTCCGGGTGAAGGAAATTTCGGAGCAGATCGGCACGATCCTCAACCAGATGGCGACCGCCATCGGGACAGCGGCATCGATTGCGGTGCTGTCTGGCATCGCGGTGCTGGTCGGGGCCATTGCCGCATCGCGCCAGTCGCGTATGTATGACAGCGTGATCCTGAAGCTGCTGGGGGCCACCCGGCGGCAGATTTTGGGGGCGCAGGGACTCGAGTATCTGATTCTGTCGGTCGTGCTGGCGGTGGTGGCATTGGCCCTTGGCAGCGGTGCGGCTTGGTATGTGATTACCCAGATTTTCGAATTTGGCTGGCAACCCGACTGGCCGGTGGTGCTGATGACACTTGCTGTTGGCGGTATGGGTACGCTCGCCATCGGCCTGATCGGCTCTCTGCCATTGCTGGCTGCCCGACCTGCCGCTGCGCTCAGGGATTTATAGAATCAATCACAGCTTTATGTCCTGTTTGCTCCGAATTGACGTGCAAAGTTTTGAAATAGAACGTCATTGCGAGCGCAGCGAAGCAATCCAGAGTCGCTTGGTTGTGCTCTGGATTGCTTCGCTCCGCTCGCAATGACGGAACCAGCAATTTTCAACACAGTTTACTCTTCGGAACTCGACAATTGGAGCGCAAGCGGTGCCGACACAATCAATTGCGCCAAATGATAGAGCAGAAGCGGGAGTAGGATCATCCCCGCCCGATCTGCCGGAAAAATCAGCGCGGCCAGCGGCGCGCCGATGGCGATACTTTTTTGCGCGCCGGTGAACATCAATGTTTTGCGGTCGCCCAGCGGCAAGGCCATCGCCTTGCCCAAATTCCATGTGCCGCCAAAGGCAAAGATCAGCAAAACCAGCAAAGCCACACAGAGCCACAGCAGTTCCTGCCCCAGCAATTGCGCCCATATGCCTTGCAGCACCGCGCCGGAAAACGACACATAGACAGCAAGGCCAATGGCCAGCCGGTCCATCCAGCCAGTCAGCGCACCATGCTCCATGACCCAGGGACGGGCCCAACGCTGGATGATCTGCCCCAGCACAAAGGGCAGCAGCAGGATCATCATGATTCGCCCAATCGCTTCGGTGCCGACATGCACGCCGGATGCGGAGGCCAGCAACGCTATCAATAGCGGCGACAGGACAACCCCGACCAGATTGACAAACGCGCTCGCCACCACCGACGCCGCCACATTACCGCGCGCGATGGCGCAATAGCTGGTCGCCGACTGGACGGTGGAGGGCAGCACGCCGATGAACAGCAGTCCTAAGGCAAGATCAACCGGAATCCTGTCCGCCAGCAACACCGACAATCCCCCCGCCGCGAACAGCATCGCCCCGAACACCCATAAAAAGATCGTACCCTGCAAGCGGATATTGCGAAACCCGGCAATCACTTCATGCCGCTCCAGCCGGATACCGTGCAGCAAAAAAATCATAAAAATCCCGGCGGAAAAGGCAAAATCAGCAACAGTCTTTGCCGACCCCTGCACCGGGAATAACGACGCCAGCGCCACCGCACCGGTCAAAAGCCAGATAAACTTGTCGGACAGGATCAGGCGAAGCGTTTGCATGTATCCGCGCGCCTTGGCACCAGCGCGCTGCCTTCGCAACCGCTATCGGTTCAGCTTAGTGTCCTCAGTCCCAAACGGTGGACGCCCCATACCGTGGATGCAACAACCAGCGCGCCGACCGCTTGGTGCAGAACCGCTAGCTCGATGTTCACCCCGGTCATAACTGTGGCGATGCCGAGCAAAATCTGTGTGCCAAAGGCAGTATGAATGGCGAGCGAAATCCGGCGATCCAAAGGTCTGACCCATCGCGCCAGCAGCACCAAAGCCGCCACCGCCACCCACGCCCACCAGCGGTGAATGAAGTGGATCAGAAACGGATCGTAGAGCAACAGCGCGCCGATCCCGGTACTCCAATCGACCTCTGGCACCAACCGCCCCTGCATCAGGGGCCAAGTGTCGGAGGCGAGACCTGCATCAAGTCCCGCCGTCCATGCGCCGAACAATAGCTGCACAAACAGGACCAGCAAAACGACC
>JBGSLY010000055.1:0-2014 GCA_041740435.1 Parasphingorhabdus sp. | reverse complement strand
CTGCCGCCGCTGGGCCTGCGCAACGCTTGGGGGTATAATCCGGTGGTGCCAATGGCGCTCGATCCGGGGCTCTGTCCGGGCGGCGTCGCCGAATTGCGCGCCACCGTTGCCGCGCTGCACCGGGCCGGGATCGGCGTCATTCTGGATTTGGTGTTCAATCATAGCGGCGAAAGCGATGCCCGTGGCGGCGTGATCGCGCTGCGCGGTCTCGACAATGCCGCCTATGCCCATGCCCCGGATGGCAGCTTGATCAACGATACCGGCTGCGGCAACACATTGGACTTTGCGAGTCCGGCTGTGCGGCAGATGACCCTCGACACCCTCCGGCATTTTGTGCGCCATTGCGGGGTCGATGGCTTCCGCTTCGATCTCGCCACGGTTTTGGCGCGGGGTCCGGGATTTTCCGGGGCGGCACCAATTTTCGCAGAGATTGCTGCTGATCCGGACATCGCAGATCGGGTGTTGATCGCAGAGCCGTGGGATATCGGTCCCGGCGGGTATCAGCTGGGCAATTTTCCGCCGGGTTGGCTTGAATGGAATGACCGTTACCGCGATGATGTCCGGCGCTTTTGGCGGGGGAATGCGGCCATCGGCGCGCTGGTCACCCGGCTGGCCGGATCATCGGATGTGTTTGGGACCGATTGCCGCAGCGTCAACTTTCTCGCATCGCACGACGGCTTTAGTTTGGCCGACACGGTTTCCTATTCGGATCGCCACAATTGGGCCAATGGCGAGGATAATCGCGACGGCCATGGCGACAATCACTCATGGAACAACGGAGCCGAGGGCCCCAGCAACGATCCCACCGTCATCGCCGCCCGCAACGCTGACTTACGGGCTTTGCTCGGCACCTTATTTGCCTCCACCGGCACCATCATGCTGACCGCAGGCGACGAATTCGGCCGCAGTCAGCACGGAAACAACAACGCCTATGCGCAGGACAATCCCGCCTTCTGGATCCATTGGCAAGATCGCGACCACGCTCTGGAAGACTATGTGGCCGCCCTGTCCAAAGACCGTGCGTCGCGCCGCCATCTGAGCCGGCAGTTCCCGCAGCAGGGGCAGTGGCTAAGCCAGGGCCAAATGCCAATGACGGCGGCAGATTGGGAAGACCCTTCAACCCACGCGGTGACATATGTAACCGAAGCGGCGGGCAGACAGGCAAAGCTGCATATTTCCCGCTCCGCACGAGAAATATTTTGGACGAACGCATAAATTCAAACTCTGATTACCTGACCTTAGACAATAGATGGAAGCACCGGACTCGCAATCGCCCCAAACATTCCTACTAAACGCATGGCGTGTCCGGTCGCGGAAGGGCGGGAAAATGGTGCAACAGAATTATTGGAACGGCGGCATTTGACAAAGTGCCGGTGAAACCAGCTGGTGCGACCCACAAATGCACAGGTGAGGAGACCTGTGTTTTCGCCATTCCCATAAACTTCTCCCGCTTTCCTTGAACTCGGACACGCTCATGGGCCAACCGACCTATGGACATGAAGTCCGGGGCGGCGACCTTCAAAACATGGCCCGGCAAGCTGCCGCGCTCAAGCCAAGGTGATTGATATATCAATCGCTGACATCGCGGGCCACGGTACCCTAACAATGGTTTGCGGCAATGCAGGCTGGACTTGGCCCGCATTCCCCGCCATCACAGGCGCATAAGCACCCGAACGGGGACACAGAAAAGGGGAAGAGGATGACAACTGGCACGGCTGCACCGGTGACGCGGACAGGACAACCCTTTGGTACCAGCGGATATCGCAACTATGTGCTGATCGCGCTGACTTTGGCCTATACGCTCAACTTCATCGACCGGGTGCTGATCGCAGTGGTCGCACAGCCGATTATCGAGGAATTCCGGTTGCAGGATTGGCAGTTCGGCTTGCTGTCCGGCTTTGGCTTTGCCCTGATGTACACCCTGATGGGCATTCCGATTGCCCGGTTGGCGGAGCGGGCGAACCGGGTGCAGATTATTTCCGCCGGGATTATACTCTGGTCGGGGATGACGGCG
>JBGSLY010000054.1:0-5522 GCA_041740435.1 Parasphingorhabdus sp. | reverse complement strand
CCGCTGGCGGCGGGAGTCCCCGTATCCTAAGCAGCGAGCCGGGCCATTACGCTAGGCCGAAATTCTCCCCCGACGGCGGAACGATTGTTTTTGAGCGGCGGGAGGGCGGCGCTCTGACCGATCCGCGCTGGTCGGAAAATCCCGGCGTATACCGGATGGCGGCAGGCGGCGGTGCGATGCGTCTAATCGCCCGCGACCTGCGCAGCCCGCAATTTGGTGGCAGCAATGACCGCGTATTCATGATTGCCGATGGCGATAACAAGCGCGAGCTGGTCTCCACCGACCTCAACGGACAAGCCAAGCGCACCCATGCGAATGGCGAGCTGGTCAATGATTACAGCGTGTCGCCCGATGGCAAATGGCTGGCCTTTCGTCAGAATTACGAGGCCTTTGTCACCCCACTAATGCCCGGCACACAAAATGTCGCGCTGGGCGAAGAAAGCGACGCGGTGCCGGTGGTGCGGGTCAGCAAGAATGGCGCGGACTATATCGGCTGGAGCGGGAATACGGTCCATTGGAGCCTGGGCCCGAATGTTTTTAGCGCGGCGGCATCCACCCTGTTCGCCAATGCGCCGCAGGGCAAGGACGCGCCCAAATTTGTGCCGCCTAGCAATGGTATTTCGCTTTCCATGCAGGTCCCTGCGGCCAAACCCGGCGGAGAGCTGGCCCTGACCGGTGCGCGGATTGTCACCATGGCCGGCGATGGCGGCGGCATCATCGACAATGGCGTCATCCTGCTGCGCGGCGACCGGATTGCCGCGATTGGCGCAGAGGGCAGCGTAACGGTTCCGGCAGGCGTAAAGCGGATCGATATGCGCGGCAAAACCATCATCCCCGGACTGGTCGACGCGCATGCGCACGGCATTCAGGGAGAGGACGAACTGGTGCCGCAGCAGAACTGGTCGCTGATCCAGAATCTGGCGCTGGGCACCACCACGATCCACGATCCCTCGGCGCAGGCCAGCCAGATTTTCGTCGCCGCCGAACGGCAGCGCGCCGGGATGTTGCTCGCCCCGCGCATCTTCTCCACCGCAGAGATCGTCTATGGGGCCAAGGCAGCGGACGTCTATGCCCGGATCGACAGCCTTGATGATGCGCGGGCGCATATCAAGCGGATCAAGGCACAAGGCGGACATTCAATCAAAAACTATAACCAGCCGCGCCGCGAACAGCGACAGCAGGTGGTCGCCGCAGCGGCAGAGGAAAATATGCTGGTGGTGGCAGAGGGCGGATCGCTGTTCGGGATGGACATGTCGATCATCGCCGACGGCAATTCCACGCTGGAACACAATGTCCCGCTCGATGTGTTTTACGATGATGTGGTGCAGTTTTTTGCGAAAGGGAAAACCAATTACACACCGACTTTGGTGGTGACCTATGGCGGGCTGGCTGGCGATCCCTATTGGCGGCAGGAGGGCGATGTCTGGGACAATCCGCTGCTGAAAGCGCACACGCCGCCGGCGCAATTGCGCGCCGATACCGTGCGCCGGACCAAAGCGCCGGAGGACAGTTTCGTGGACGCGGCCAACGCCCGTGAGGCGAAAAAGCTGGCCGACAAGGGCGTCAAGGTCTCGATTGGCGCGCACGGGCAACAGGCCGGGATTGGCCCGCATTGGGAACTATGGTCGTTCGCACGCGGCGGCATGTCGCCGATTGAGGCGCTCAAGACCGGCACGATAACCGCCGCGCAATCTTTGGGCATGGACCGCGACATTGGTAGTCTTGAGGTCGGCAAGCTCGCCGATCTGGTCGTCCTCGACGCCGATCCCAGTACCGACATTCGCAACAGCGACAAGGTGCATGCGGTGATGCTCGGCGGGCGGTTATACGATGCCAAAACGATGAACGAAACCGGCACCGGCACCGCAACCCGCCTGCCCTATTATTGGGAAAATGGGGGCGGCAGCGGCGCAGCGAATGGGGCGATCAGCCATGGAGATCAGGGCCACGGAGATCAGGATTAGGGCGAATCCATAAGATGGAAGCACTGGCGGAATTGCCGATAGGTCAGGCTCAAAGCATTGCGCTGGGCTAGCGCAAAGTTCTGACCGCTTCTATCTAGGGTCGACAAAGGCGAACGCCACTCTCCAAACGAAACTCACAATGCCGCGCACTGCCGCTGTAGCCATGCCAGTTCGTCTCCAGCGAGTTGCGGGCCTATTTTGGCCAGCACCGCGGCATGATAGGCGTTGACCCATTGCCGCTGTCCCTCGGTCAGCATCTCTGCGTCGATCAGCTTGGGTTCAAGCGGGGCGAAGGTCAGGCATTCGAAGCCGAGCATGGGCCGTTCCGCGCCCTCAATCGGCTTGTCCACCACCAGCAGCAGGTTTTCAATGCGGATGCCGAAATGGCCGACCTTGTAATATCCCGGCTCGTTCGACAGCACCATTCCGGCGCGCAGCGGTTCGCCGGTGCCGGTCTGCACCCCTGCGCTCATCCCGATGCGTTGCGGTCCTTCGTGCACCGACAGGAAATGACCCACGCCGTGGCCCGTGCCGTGGCCATAATCCACCCCGTCGGCCCAAAGATACTGCCGCGCCAGCACGTCGAGCGCACCGCCAGGGGTCCCGTCGGGGAACACCGCTTGGTCGAGCGCGATATGCCCTTGCAGCACCTGGGTATAGCGTTTGCGCATTTCCTCCGTCGGGGTGCCGATCGCGACCACCCGGGTCACATCGGTGGTGCCGTCGCGGTACTGTCCGCCCGAATCCACCAGATAGAGCGAGTCCATCTCCAGCGGGCGGTTGGTCTCCTCATTAACGCTATAATGTGGCAACGCGCCATTGGGACCAGCGGCGGATATGGTCCGGAACGACAGATCGACCAGTTCGGGGCTTTGCTCGCGGAAGGACTTGAGCTGCGCCGCCGCCGACAATTCGGTGAGCGTGCCCTTCGGGGCCTCTTCGGCGACAAAGCGCAGATATTTGGTCAGCGCTGCACCGTCGCGAATATGCGCTTTCCGAATACCCTCGGCTTCGACCGGGTTTTTGAGCGCTTTGGGTAGGATTGTGGGATCCCGGTCCTGCACAATTTTGGCTCCTGCATTTTCTAGCGTCTGGAAAATCGCCGCCACCGAACGTTCGGGATCGACCGCCACCGTCTTGCCCGTCAATTCCGCCAGACTAGAGGCAAAATCGGCATAGTCCCGGATTTCAACGGCATTGCCCAAATGCTCGCGCACTTCACCGGTCAGCTTTTCCGGTGCAACGAACAGCGTCACCCGCTCGTCGGAATGCACCAGCGCGTAGGCCAGGGGCACCGGTGTATTGGCGATGTCATTGCCGCGCACATTGAAAAACCACGCCACTGAATCGAGCGCGGTGATGACGGCGGCGTCATAGCCTTTGCTGCGAAGCCATGCGGCGGTTTCGGCGCGTTTGCTGCTGGCCGGTTTGCCGGTATAGTCATCGGAGAGGACGGTTAGCTTTTCGGGCGAACGCTCCGGCTGATCGGCCCAAACCGCATCAACGGGATTGCTCTCCACCGCAACCAGCTCTGCACCCTTGCCCTTGACGGCCTTACCCGCCGCAATGGCCCAGTCGCGGGTGTGGAGCCAAGCGTCATAGCCGATACGGTCGCCGTCTGCGACATTGGCCGCCAGCCATTCGGTGAGCCGCGTTTTGGCGATGCTGACATATTCAAACAGCTTGCCGTCAACCTGTTGTCCCACTTGCACATCATAGCGGCCATCGACAAATATCGCCGCTTTGTCGGCCAGCACCACCACCGTTCCGGCGGAACCGCCAAAGCCCGAAATCCACGCCAGCCGCTGCGCATATTCGCCGACATATTCGCTCATATGCTCATCGCAAATCGGGATCACGAACCCGGTCAGGTTTTGCTTTTTGAGTTGTTCGCGCAGGGCGTGCAGGCGGCTTTCATGGGTCGACATCAACATGGGGCATGGCTTCCTTGGGTTGCTCTGATACGCCGACCTCTATAGAGCGTCTTTACGGCGCTTGCCACCACCCAAATACCGACCATTTCAGGAGCAGTCCCATGCGCTTTTCACTTTTCGCCATCGGTATGCTCTATGCCGCAACGCCCTTGCTGAACCCGGCGTTGGCTGCTGCCCCTTCTGAACAGAAAGACACCATGACCGAAACACCCACCCCGCCGATGGCCGAGCCGCGCCCACACAGCTTTACCGCCCATGGCTATACCGTCGAGGACCCCTATCACTGGCTGAAGGATCAGAGCTATCCGGTCATCGATGACAAGGACGTGCTCGACTATCTGAACGCCGAAAACGCCTATTTCGAAGCTGAAATGGCCCCGCATCAGGCAAAGGTCGAAAAGATTTTTCAGGAGATGAAGGGTCGGATCAAGGAAGAGGACAGCTCGGTTCCGCAAAAGGACGGCGATTATATCTATTGGGTCAGCTTTGCCGAAGGCCAGCAGTACAAGAAGCATTGGCGCAAACCAGCGGCAGGCGGACCGGACCAATTGATTTTGGACGAGAACCTGCTGGCGGCGGGAAAAGAGTATTTCAGGCTGGGCGAACTGTCGATTAGCCCCAATGGCCGTCTGATGGCCTATGCCTATGACGATAACGGATCGGAGCGGTTCGAGGCGCATGTCCGCGACCTGAGCACCGGCAAGGAACTGCCCGATGTGGTGCCGGAAACCTTGTCCAGCATCGTGTGGGATGCGGGCAGCACCGGATTTGTCTATGGCCGCGCCAATGAAAACTGGCGCACCGACAAGGTCTATTACCACCGGCTGGGCGAGGAAGCGGCGGTTGATACCTTGCTGTATCACGAAAAGGACATCGGCTTTTCGGTCGGCGTTGGATTAACCGCGCAAGAAGATTATATCGTCATCGGTGCCGGGGACAGCGATACCAGCGAAGTCCGGCTGATTCCAGCGAGTGACCCTCTGCAGGCCCCGAAACTGGTGTCACCGCGCAAGACCGGCCGCTTGTATGAGGCCGATGTGCGCAATGGCACGCTCTATCTCTATACCAATGACGACAACATCAATTTTCGCATCGCCACTGCGCCGCTGTCTGATTCAGAAAACTGGACCACGCTGTTGTCGGGATCACCGGATAATTATCTGACTGGAATAGCGCTTTTTAAAGATTTCTTTGCGCTGGAGGGCCGGATCGACGGTCTCGATTATATCCGCCTCCACCGCTATGACGATATCGCCAATCCAGACAAGATCGCCTTCAAGGAGGAGAGCTATGTCGCGTCGCTGGGCGACAATCCTGAATATGATGTCGATAAGGTCCGGATCTCCTATGAATCGATGGTCAATCCCGACACTGTCTATGATTATCATGTCGGCACCCGCACGCTGGAAACGCTGAAGGTTCAGGAAATCCCTTCGGGCTATGATGCGGCGCAATATGCAACCGAGCGGCTGATGATTCCAGCGCGCGACGGGGTGATGGTGCCGGTTTCAATCCTCTATAAAAAGGGCTTTGCCAAGGACGGCACAGCACCGCTCCACCTCTATGGTTATGGCGCCTATGGCTATGCGATTGAGCCAGGTTTCGACGCCAGCCGCCTCAGCAT
>JBGSLY010000053.1:0-3729 GCA_041740435.1 Parasphingorhabdus sp. | reverse complement strand
ACACCACGGGCTGCACTTCCTTGAAGCCGGGCAGCGGTTCGGCGGCGGGGCGTTTGGCGTCGGTGATGGTGTCGCCGACGCGGGTTTGCGCGACCTCCTTGATCTGCGCGGTGATGATGCCGACTTCGCCCGCCGCGATTTCGGTGAGGATCTCAAGCTTGGGTCGCATGCAGCCGACACGGTCGACCAGATGTTTGGTGCCGGCGGCCATGAACTGGATTTCCTGCCCCTTTTTGATGGCGCCATCAATAACGCGGATCAAGATGACGACGCCGAGATAGGGGTCGTACCAGCTATCGACCAGCATGGCCTTTAGCGGCGCGGTGCGGTCGCCCTTTGGCGGCGGGATGCGGGTGACGATGGCCTCCAGCACCTCTTCGATACCGATGCCCGATTTGGCGCTGGTCAGGACGGCGTTGTCGGCGGGCAGGCCGATGATTTCCTCAATCTCCGCCTTGACCTTGTCAACATCAGCGGCGGGCAGGTCGATTTTGTTGATGACGGGCACGATTTCATGGTCATGCTCGATGGATTGATAGACGTTGGCGAGCGTCTGCGCCTCCACCCCTTGCGCGGCGTCCACCACGAGGAGCGCGCCTTCGCATGCGGCGAGAGAGCGGCTGACTTCATAGGCGAAATCGACGTGCCCCGGCGTGTCCATCAGGTTGAGCTCATAAGTCTCGCCATCGCGCGCGGTATAGTTGAGGCGCACCGTTTGCGCCTTGATCGTGATCCCGCGCTCCTTCTCGATATCCATATTATCGAGCACCTGCGCCGACATTTCGCGTTCGGTCAGGCCGCCCGTGGTCTGGATCAAGCGGTCGGCCAAAGTGGACTTACCGTGATCAATATGGGCGATGATGGAAAAGTTGCGGATATGCGATAGTGCGGTCATGCGCGCGCGTTAGCAGCGTCCGGGAACAGTGTCATCTATGGAATAACATCTTTGAAGCGGCGTAATCCCGCTTTCAGGCGGCGCGCAACCTTCCTGGATCAAGCGGATTCGTTGCCAACGTCTTCAGTCGGGAAATATCCAGAGCTTCCGCAAATGCGACCCCCATCCGATTGTCCGTGCTCCAACGCACATCGCAAATTACACGATAGCCGGGGGCGAATTCGACAATGAACTTTGTATGCTCCGGAACATTCCATAACCCCTCGATCATCGCGCCATTTTCGGTGATATTCTTGATCTTGGCATTGTAGCGATAGGCCCCATGGATCAGGGTTACAAATCGCAACATGGCTTTACGTGGTTTGCGGCTGATGCGGTAACCCTTGGCTTCAACCATTCCGCCATTGGCCTCGACAATGACCAGCGCCTCCTCAGGCGCCATCGGTTTACCGTAAATATAGCCTTGAACGTGTGAACAGCCTAGGTCCTTGATCAGCGCGAGCTCGTCCAACGTCTCCGCGCCTTCGGCAATGGTATCCATGTCAAGCGCTTCGGCCAGGCTGACTATGGAGCGGATGATGGCGGCGTTGCGGTTGCCAACGATGGTCGCGCCGCGAACAAAGCTCTGGTCGATCTTGATCTTGTCAAACGGTGCGGTTTTCAAATAGCCGAGCGAGGAATATCCGGTGCCAAAGTCATCGAGCGACAGGCGCACGCCGATATTTTTGAGCGCGGTGAACATCTGGTTGGTGCTCTCGTCATCGTTCAAGAATACGCTCTCAGTAATTTCCAGCTCCAAACGGTCTGGGTCCAATTGCGCACTGGCGAGGGCATTGGCGACGATGGCTGGCAGCGACGGATTGGCGAACTGGACCGGCGATACATTGACCGCGACTTTTATGTTTTCGGGCCATTTCGCTACTTCCAAGCACGCGGTGCGGAGCGCCCATTCGCCAATCGGGGCAATCAGGCCCGCGTCTTCGGCGATCGGAATGAAAATCGAAGGTGAGATATTGCCGCGCACCGGATGTTCCCAGCGCAGCAGAGCCTCAAATCCGGCAATCTTGTTTGTCGTCATCGACACTTGCGGTTGATAAGCCAATCGCAAATGGCCGCGCGCAAGCGCTTTACGCAGATCATCTTCGAGGACCCGGCGGTCTTCGGCATCGGCATGCATCGACTTGTCGTAGAAACGGTGGACCCCGCGCCCTGCCCCTTTTGCGGCGTAGAGCGCCAAGTCGGCATTGCGGATCAGCGATTGGGTGGTGCCGCCGTCGTCGGGCGCAATGGCGATCCCGACAGATGCACCGATCACCACCTGATTGCCCTCTATCGTATAAGGCTGAGACAGGCTGGCAATAACCGCGTCCGCCAACTGGGCAAGCCGATTGCGATTGACGAGCGAGGGGAAAACCACCTTGAATTCATCACCGCCCAGACGCCCGACGCGCCCGTTTTCGCCAATCACCCGTTCTAGCCGCTGGCTGACCTGTTTCAGCAAAATGTCGCCAACCGGATGGCCCAGGGTATCATTGACGCTTTTGAACCGGTCGAGATCGAGCAGGAAAAGCGAGCAAGGCCGGACCTCACCGGTCAGGCCGACAATCGCCTTTTCCAGGATTTGCAGCATTTGCAGACGATTGCTGAGTCCGGTTAGCGAGTCATATTGCGCCAGTTGCTTGACCTCTTCCTGCGACTTGCGCATTTCGGTCAGGTCAGAGCCGCTGCCGCGAAAGCCATGGAACTGGCCGTATTCGTTGATAATTGGTGCGCCCGACAGCGACCACCAACGCTCTTCACCGACCGATGCCGCCTGAACGGCAATATCGACAAAGGGCGAGCGGCTCGACAGATGGAATCCCAGCGTCCGGTCGCCATGCGAATTGTTTCCGGTATGCGGTGCAATCAACTCGGTTAGCGGTCGGCCGATCAACTCACCCAGGCTTTCCGCCATCGTGATTTTCACCGAATCTGAAACATAGGTCACCCGGCCCAGCCGATCGGTTTCCCAAAACCAGCCCAGACCAGCCGCTTCATAGTCATGCAACAGCTGCCGTGCACGCTGTTCCTCACGCAGGTCTTCTTGCCGCCGGAACGTATCTGCCTGATCCCGCTTGATATGTCCCAGAATCGCAAAGCCGGTGACGGCAAAAAATGTCACACTGATGAGTGAAGCGACCAAGAGATCGACGGCATTGTAAAGAATTATCAGAACACCGATGGCGTATATCAGGCCAACAAACCGCTGTTTTCCGCCAACGGTTGTCGCAATCATAACGATACAGGCCTGTATCATCAGAGCAAAACCATGCGCCGCCGGTTCATTCACTCGGTCAACGGCAAGGGTGACAAACAGCGAGAAGCTGATGGTCGAAACCAACATCAACGCCATCACGGCTCCGTGCCGGGTTCTGGCATCAAGCTCACCGAATTTCTTTATCCGGCGGAGTGAAGTTATCACAAAATCAATGGCAAAAGTCAGCGCGAGCGGAGCGAAGGATAGGGGGGAGAGCCCTGCATAGACGCCGGGATATTCAGAGGCGAACAGAATAAGGGTCGCGGCCTCCGCTAGGAACATGAGCGGCCACATCCAGATCAGCGCGTCCAGATCGGTCGCGGTCACCAGCGACATTTGCTTTAACGACGAATCGCCATGGGCCTCGGGCCGGAATGGCCGGATCGCCTTTGGAGCCGGTTCGATTAAATCATTGGAATTGCGTGCATTCACCATAAACCGCTGATTAACACAGCGGTATTTATGAAGCGTTACCGGGCAGCCGTTTGAATGTAAAACTTCAAAAAGCCGATATCACCGCTGGTTAAGGCCGATTAAT
>JBGSLY010000052.1:0-12120 GCA_041740435.1 Parasphingorhabdus sp. | reverse complement strand
ATCGCCGTCTCAGCCAGTAAAATACGGAACAAGCGCGGCGATGCATCAATCTGCATGAAAAACCCTCGTGGCGCGACCCAGAGGAAAAAGCCGCGACAATACGCGATGTTAATGGAAAAGTTACTGTAGTGTGGCGAACGAGTCAATGGAAATGGCAGGGAATGGGGGGGTTTTTCTTGTGACTCTTCTGTTACAAGTTGTTGGGGTGTGGGGGCTGTCAGTTGGTGCAGCGACAATGGAAGGCCGCCGTGCCAATTTCTGGTTGGGGGCAACCTTGAGGCCTGTATATTTTAATGTTTCGTGAGTCCGGCGAATCCAACCCGCCGTTGTTCGCTCGTCACATTGCAACCGATAACGACAAGGGTTAGATCAGTTTTCGGTCGGATTGCCCCCCGGACAATCCTTGGACATGCGAGGCATGTCCAACCGAAAACTCCTACGCTGGGATGACGCGGTGTAACATTTTCCACAGGCCCTACAGTTTCAAGAGCTGCTTACCCCGATTGGCGCCGACAAACAGCCGCTTCAGCGTTGCGGGCGCGTTTTCGAAGCCGTGCTGGATGTCTTCCTGATAGGTCAGTTGCCCCGACTTGACAAAGCCCTCCAACCGCTTGCGTATCACCGGAAATTCGCTGGCCCAGTCAAGGACGATGAAGCCCTCCATTTTGGCGCGGCGGAACACTAAGTTGAAGTAGTTTTCCGGGCCTGCTGGGAGATTTCCAGTCTCATACCGGCTGATCCCGCCGCAGATCACCACCCGCGCCTTGGTCGCGATTTTCGACAGCATGTCGTTCAAAATTGGGCCGCCCACATTGTCGAAGATCACGTCGATGCCGCGCGGGCACAGCTCGCCCAGTTGTTTTTTGACGCTGCCCGCCTTGTAATCAATCGCTGCGTCATAGCCTGCTTCGTTGACCAGCCACGCGCATTTGTCTGCGCCGCCCGCAATGCCAACCACCCGGCAACCCGCGATTTTGGCAAGCTGTCCGACGATGGAGCCGGTTGCTCCCGCCGCGCCGGAAACGACAACGGTGTCCCCCGCAACCGGCTGGCCGATTTTGAATAACCCGCAATAAGCAGTGACGCCGGTGGTACCGAGCACGGAAAGCATGAGTGTCGGTGATAATTCGGTTTCAATCTTGACCAGGTCGCTGCCGTTCGAGATCGTATATTCGCTCCAACCGGTCGAGCCCGAGACCAGATCGCCAATGGCATATTTCGGATGGTTGCTGGCGACAACTTCGCTAATCCCGCTGCCGCGCATCACATCGCCAATCGCCATCGGAGCGACATAATCGGCGATATTTTCCATCCAGCCCTTTTGCGCCGGATCAAAGCCCAGCCACAGCGTCTTGAGCAGTATTTGCCCCTCACCGGGAGCCGCGAGTTCGGTTTCGACCAGTTGAAAGTCGCTGTCCTCAATCCCCCGTCCGCGCGGGTGTCCGTTCAATAGCCATTGGCGGGTTTTGGTCATCAATCTTCTCCTGTCTGGCCGCGCAGAAAAGGCGCGTTATCGTTACTGACAGTAGTGCAGATTTCCGGCCCGGTGATATGGCCCAAATTGCTAGGGTCAGTACCCACTAAATACGCCTTCGAGGTTTGAAGCAATTTGGTCCAGTGCAAGAAGGAAGGGCGCAGGAATATGTCGATATTTCAAGCCTTTCCGACGCAGCAATGGACCAAATTGGTCAAATCCGCAGGACGACAAAATGGCTTCCATCTCAGCCGGAAATATCCTTGAAGATAGAACCACTATCTCCTTCGGATATTTCCGGCAGATATGTTCGCCATTTTGACGCCTCGAAGGCGCATTTAGTGGGTACTGACCCTAGTCGCCCGGTTCATATGGGTGCGCAGCATTGCTTTGGGAGAGACAGAGACATGGCCGACAATATCCGATTCATCCTTGCACGGCGGCCCGATGGCGACCCTGTCCCCGAAGATTTCGCTCACGTGACAGAGCCTGTCCCGACTCTTGCCGATGGCCAGTTTCTGATCCGCAACCACTTTGCTTCCTTAGACCCGGCGATGCGCGGTTGGATGGACGATGCGCCGTCCTATATGCCGCCGATTGAATTGGGGGCCACCGTGCGCGCTTCGACCATCGGCGTGGTGGAAGAAAGCAAGGCCGAGGGATTTGCCAAGGGGCAATGGGTGATGGGCCTCAACGGGATCGAGCATTATTCGATCGGCACGGTCGGCGGCTTTACCCAGCCGATTGACCCGATTGCGGTGCCCAGCGTCACCAATTATCTCTCGCTTTACGGCGCGGTCGGTCTGACCGCCTATTTCGGTTTTCTGGAGGTGTGCGAGCCCAAGGAAGGCGATACCGTGCTGGTCACCGGTGCCGCAGGGGCGGTAGGTTCGATTGTTGGCCAGCTCGCCAAGATCAAGGGATGTCGCGCCATTGGCATTGCGGGCGGCGTGGAAAAATGCGCCCGGCTGGTGGAACGTTACGGTTTTGACGCCGCCATCGATTATCGCGGCAAATCGGTGGAGCAACTGACAGCGGAGATTGCCGCTGCTGCGCCGGGCGGGGTCGATGTCATCTTTGAAAACGTCGGCGGCGACATATTGGACGCCGGGCTGATGAACCTCAAACACGGGGCGCGGATTGGCCTGTGCGGTTTGATCAGCGAATATAATAAGCCGCCGGTTGGCGCGCGTAATATCTGGCAATTGATCGTCAACCGCGCCTCGATCCGCGGGCTGCTCGTTGCCGATTATGTGCCGCGTTTTGCCGAAGGCGCGGCGCAATTGGGCATCTGGGCCGGCGAAGGCAAGATCGTCATTGACGAGCATATCGATGAGGGGATCGAGAACGCCTATCCCGCCTTTATGCGCCTGTTCGACGGGTCCAATCAGGGCAAGCTGATCCTGAAGATCGGTTGATGCGGCTGCTCGTCCTGTCCGGCGGTCATCCCTATGATGAGGCCGCGTTTGGCGCTTTGCTGGACAGCTTTCTCGACTGGGACGTCACCCATTTGCTGCACCCGGAGGCGGAGGCAGCGGTGGCGGGCGGTATTTTGGCCAATATGGACGGCGTGCTGTTTTACGATATGCCGGGATATCACTTTGCTGACGGCAAGGTCGACTGCACCCCGCCGAGCGAGGGGTATAAGGCGGCGATCACGGCTTATTTTGCCAGCGGCGGCGGCGCGGTCGCGATGCATCATGCGCTGGCCGGATGGGCGCTCGGGCCCGAATGGGCGGAGATGCTGGGCGGGCGATTCCTGTATCAACCGGGGGAGGTTCGCGGCAAGGCGTGCCGCGACTCCGGCTATCGCCACGATGTCGCTTATACTGCGACGGTTGTGACCGATCATCCAGTTACGGCGGGCTTGCCCGCCACCTTCGCCGTGTGCGACGAACTGTATCTGGCGCAGGTTTTTGCCGAGGATGTGGAACCCTTGATTACCGCCGATCATGCCTTCGTCCGCGATAATTTCTATTCGGCGGCGGCGGCCGTGGCGGGGCAGATGTTTAGCAATCGCGGCTGGAGCCATCCACCAGGGTCCAATATCGTAGGCTGGCACAAGCGGGTGGATCAGGGGAAATTGGTCTATCTGCAATTCGGGGACGGCCCCGATACCTATGCCAATCCGCACGTGCGGCAGATTCTGTCCAACGCGCTGAATTTTATCGCCAGAAAAACAGGAGAATAAACATGACACCGCAAGAAACCGTAGAGGCGTTTATCGATGCCTGGAACCGACTGGACATGGAAGCCGCCTTTGCGTTAATGGCCGAGGATATCGTCTGGCACAATATCCCGCTGGAGCCCGCCAACGGCAAGGCGGCGGTCGAGGCGATGATGCAGGGCATGCCACCGATGGAAGGGTGCAACTGGGAAACCCACGCCATCGCCGCCAACGGCAACACGGTGCTGGCCGAACGCACCGATAATTTCGTGCTGGCCGGCGGCAAAAAAGCCTCAATCCGGGTGATGGGCGCCTTCGAAATCAACGCCGACGGTAAAGTGTCGCAATGGCGCGATTATTTCGACGGGGCGGAATTTCAGCGTGAGTTTTTGGAATAGGGACGGCCCACCCTCCGTTCCCGAAACTAACAATTTGACGCATATCCACGCCGTGCGGACCCTCGCTATGGTTCGGTTTAGGAAGAGGAGTCGAAACCTGTGAATTTGCCCATCGAAAAACAGAATTTTTTTGCCGCCGAAACGCTGACCGATCCGTTTGATTTCTATCGGCAGGCGCATGCCGCCGATATGAAGATTCAGCATGTTCCGGATATGAACACCTATATTGTCTTTGACTATGATCTGGTGTCCGAAGCAACCGGGCGGGTGGAAGAGTTCTCTAACGATTTCGGCTCGCGCATGGGCAAGACCGATCCGGAGATCGAGGCGATTTTGGCCGAGGGCTGGCCCAATGAAGCCACTTTGCTGACCGCCGATCCGCCGGTACACACCCGCAACCGCAAGCTGGTCAATTTGGCCTTTTCAATGCCGCGCGTTAACGCGATTGAGGCGGATATTCGGGCAAAGACTATTGCCCTTATCGAAAAGCTGGCGACCAAAACCGCCTGCGAATTTGTTGAGGATTTTGCGGTGCCATTGCCGGTGTCGGTGATTGCGCAGCAAATCGGTCTGGATGATGATCCTAAACAGGTAAAGAAATGGTCCGATGCCGCCGTTGACCGCTTCAGCCAGTTGATTTCGCGCGAACGCGAACTCGAATGCGCCCGGTCGTTTATCGAGTATCAATTTTATATGAAGGGCAAGATCGACGACCGCCGGGCCAATGGCGGGGACGATTTGCTGACCGATCTGGTCGAAGCACGGATCGACGGCGAAGAGCCGCTGACCGACGCGGAAATCATGTCGATCATGCAGCAGTTCATGGTCGCGGGCAATGAAACCACCACGTCGACCATTGCCGGTCTGTTGTTGCAGCTTATCCGCAATCCCGACCAAATGGAAAAGGCGGTTGCCGCCGCTGGGGGCCGCGATCCCAAGTTGCTGGGCAATATGGTTGAGGAGTCGCTCCGCTACGAAACGCCCTCTGCTGGCATGTGGCGGGTGGTCATGCGCGATACCGAATTGGGCGGGGTCAAACTGCCCGAAGGGTCGACGCTGCAGCTGCGCTATGCTGCCGCCAACCGCGATCCGAAAAAATTCCCCGATCCCGACAAGTTCGACATCGAGCGGGTCAATGCCCGCACCCATCTCGCCTTTGGCAAAGGGATTCACATGTGTGTCGGCAACATGTTGAGCCGCAAGGAAATCGCGGTAGCCTTTGACGAGTTGCTGGTGCGACTGACCAATTTCAAGATTTCCGACGAAAGCGGAATTGCTGTGCTGCCCAATATCCTGCTGCGCGGGATCACCCGGTTGCCCATTACTTATGAGAAGATTGCATGAATTTCGACCTCTCCGAAGATCAGGAGCTGTTCAAGGCAACGGTCGAGCGGTTTTTGGGACCGGTCGATGTATCTGCGCGGCGGCAATTGCGGGCGATGCCCGGGGCCTATGACCGGGACCGTTGGGCAACCTTGGCGGAACTCGGTTTTCTGGCGCTGCTCGCTCCAGAAGACCAAGGAGGCATGGATGGGTCGATCATTGATCTGGCCGTTATTGCGGAGGCTTTGGGTCAGGGTCTCTCTGTTGATCCATGGCTCGACAACGCCGCATTGCCGATCCGGCTGCTTGCATTGGCTGGTGTCGGAGAGGCGCTAGAGCCCTTTCTCGAAGGCAGCAAGATTGCCGCCTTTGCCTTTGCCGAAGATGGGGAACGGTATAGCCTCAATCCGGTGCAGACCCATGCCAAGGCCCGCGGTGACGGCTATGTCCTGTCGGGTGAAAAAACCTTTGTCATGAACGGCGGGCTTGCTGATACGTTTATCGTGTCCGCCCAATGCGATGGCCAGAGCGCGCTGTTTCTGGTCCCGGCTTCGTCCGAAGGGGTGCATGTGCGCCCCTATCGCATCGCCGATGGCAGCGAGGCGGCGCAGCTGTTTTTGCGCAACGTAGCCCTTCCTGCCGAGGCGCGGGTTGCCGCTGGACCCGATGTATTGAGCCGCGTCATCGCTGAAATCCGGCTGCTCGCCAGCGCCGAAATGGTGGGGCTAAGCCAGCGGCTGCTCGACGATACGGTGCAATATGTGAAGGACCGCCATCAGTTCGGTGTAGCGATTGGGTCGTTTCAGGCGAACCAGCACCGGCTGGTGGATTGTTATGCGGCGTTGGAACAGATGCGCTCGATGCAGCTTCGGACCCTGTTGGCGGCGCACAACGGCGCTCCGGGTTGGGAAGAGGCAGCGGCGGGTGCCAAGGCTTTTATCTCGCAAAACTCCGGTCAAATCGCCAAAAGTGCGGTGCAGTTGCACGGCGGCATGGGCATTACCGACGAACTGGCGATAGGCCATGCGGTCAAGCGGCTGTTGCTGCTCGGCCGGTTATTTGGCGACGCCTATACCCATCTCAAAATTTATGCGGAGGCGGCATGAGCCACACCCTGACCCCGATTGCTACCGATCTTTGGACAGATGGACCTGATCCGCAGCTCCTTGGTGGGCGGCTGCCGAGCGGGAAGATCATTTTTCCAATGCCGGAAGGCGATGCGGCCCAGAATGTGGAACCCTTTGCCCTGTCGCGCACAGGCACGCTTTGGTCCTGGACGCGGCAGGATTTCAAGCCAAAGGAACCCTATTCCGGGCCAGAGGTTTTTGAGCCCTATTTGCTCGGCTATGTCGAACTGCCGGGGCAAGTGATTGTCGAAACCCGGATTGTCGATGCCAATCTGGAAGACCTTTCGCTTGGTATGCCTATGGAATTTGCCGTTGTGCCGTTTGATGACACACGGTCCACCTTTGCCTTTCGGCCGGAGAAAACATCATGACCATGCAAAACGTCTATATCATCGGCGCCGGAATCCATCCCTTTGGCCGCACGCCGGAACGATCAGGCCGCGATCAAGGGGTGTTCGCGGTACGGCAGGCAATGGCCGATGCCGGACTCGACTGGAGCGATATCGAATGCGCTTACGGCGGTTCTGCTGCGGCGGGCAGCGCAGATATCATGGTCAATGAACTGGGTTTGACGGGTCTGCCGTTTATCAATGTCGCCAACGGTTGCGCCACCGGCGGCAGCGCGCTTGCCTCGGCGCGCAACGCGATTGCGGCGGGTGAGTATGACGTTGCGCTTGCTGTCGGCTTTGACAAGCATCCGCGCGGCGCGTTCAATGCCGATCCGAAAAGTTATGGCCTGCCCGAATGGTATGGCGAAACCGGCATGATGCTGACCACGCAGTTTTTTGCGCTAAAAATTCAGCGGTATATGCAATTGCATGGGATCAGCCGGGAGACATTGGGCCGGGTCGCGGAAAAGTCGTTTCGTAATGGCACGCTCGCCGATCATGCTTGGCGGCGGTCGCCGATTGATATCGAAACGATCATGAACGCGCCGATGGTCAACGATCCGCTGACCAAATATATGGTCTGCTCCCCCGCAGAGGGTGGCGTGGCCTTGATTTTGGCGAGCGAGAAAAAGATTCGCGAATTGGGGGCAGACGCCGTACGGATCGCCAGCGTCGCGGTGCGGACCCGTCCGCCGGGCTCGTTCGAAGTATTCCAGGCAGGAGTCGATATAGAGGGCGGCGGCAAACCGACCATTTTGGCGTCCAAAGCCGCCTTTGAACTCGCTGGCATTGGTCCCGAAGACATTGATGTCGCACAGTTGCAGGACACCGAAGCGGGTGCGGAAATCATGCATATGTCGGAAAACGGCTTTTGCAAAGACGGCGAGCAGGAACAGTGGATCGCAGAGGGACGCACCGAAATCAATGGCAAGCTGCCCGTCAACACCGACGGCGGCTGCATCGCATGCGGAGAGCCGGTTGGTGCATCCGGGCTGCGACAGGTGTATGAAAATACAGTGCAGCTGCGGGGACGCGGCGGGGAGCGGCAGGTGCCGGGCAATCCCAAAACCGCCTATAGCCACGTCTATGGTGCCCCCGGCCTGTCCGGCGTAGCGATTCTGGAGCGCTGATATGGGACGGATGGCCGGAAAAGTATCGTTAATCTCCGGCGGCGCGGAAGGCATTGGTGCTGCGGTGGCCCGGGCGATGGTCGCCGAAGGGGCAAGCGTGATGCTGGGCGATGTGCAGTTCGACAAGGCAGAGGCGCTGGCGAATGAACTTGGACCGAATGCGGCGGCTGTCGCACTCGATGTCCGCGATCTGGCGGCTTGGGAAGCGGCGGTGGCAGCGACGGTGGAGCGCTTTGGCAAGTTGACCAGCCTGTGCAACATCGCTGGGATTTCCGAACCCGGCAATACCGTCGACGTTGATCTGGACAGTTGGAAGCGGCACATTGACATCAACCTGACCGGAACTTTTTACGGGTGCCGCGCGGCGCTACCCGCGATGGAAAAATCGGGCGAGGCAGGTACCATCGTCAATGTCGGTTCGATGCTGGCGCACCGGGCGAGCGGGACCATGGCTGCTTATTGCGCTTCGAAGGCCGGTGTCACCCATCTGACGAAAACGGTTGCTTTGGACTGCGCGGCTCGCGGCCTGCCGATCCGGGCCAATACCGTCCATCCCGGTGCAATCCGCACCCCGATGTACGAACGCTATGTTCATGCGGGCGGGGCAACGCCCGAGCAGATTGAGGCGGCGATGGCTTCTGCTCATCCGATGGCACGGGTTGGAACACCGGAAGAAGTGGCCAGTGCGGTCATATTTCTTTCGTGCGATGATTCCAGCTTCACCAGCGGTACCGACCTAATGGTCGATGGCGCCAGTTTTATTAGGGAGTAAGCCAATGACCGCACGCATCGACGCGCATTTTGTCGCCGCCGGGAAATATCACGATATTGACTATGCGCGGCTGGAGGTGCTGAAGCTGCTCGCCGAGCACCCGGAAATCCGTACCACGGTTGCCTGTGACTATTCCGCCATCGACCGGCTAAAGCAATGTAGCATCCTGATCAGCTATACCTGCGATCTGGTGCCGAGCGAGACCGAAGCTGCTGCGATTAAAGATTGGCTGGCGGCGGGCGGCAAATGGTTGGCGCTGCATGGCACCAATTCGATTCTGGTGTTCACCGAAAACGGCGTTGATGCCCCCGATAGCCGTCCCGATTTTATGGAAATGCTGGGCACCCAATTCAAGGCACATCCGCCCATCGGCACATTTACCGTCGAAGTCGCCAACCGTGATCACGAACTGACACGCGGTATTGATGATTTCGTTATCGAGGATGAGCTTTACCTGTCGCATGTCACCGCCGACATCGATACATTGATGCACACGCGTTTTTCCGGAGAGGCTGTGGGTTTTGTCGAGAAGGATTGGCCGGAAACCGTCGTCCCAATCCTTTACACCCGCGATATTGGTAAGGGACGGATCGTCTACAACGCGCTCGGACATTGCCGCGGTCATTATGACTTGCCAGGAATGCAGGATTTTTATCCGGTGCCCGAACGTTGTTCGTGGAATTATGCCGTATATTATGATATGTTGCGGCGCAGCATAAGTTGGGCGAAGCGCAAGGACGACTAAACTATGGATATGGATTTCTCCCATGAAGAGATCGCGTTTCGTGACGAGGTGCGGCAGTTTCTGAGCGATAAGCTGACTGACCGGCTGCGCATCGGCGCGCGCAAAACGCCCGGCGTGTTTGTCGAGCCCGACATTGGTCTCGAATGGCACCGGATTTTGTATGAGCAGGGCTGGGTCGCGTATTTCTGGCCGGAAGAACACGGCGGCACCGGTTGGTCGCACACGCAGCGCTATATTTTTGAAAAGGAATGCGCGCTTGCCGGCGCTCCGGCGGTCAGCATCATTGGCCTGCGATTGCTGGGACCGGTGTTGTGCGCTTTTGGCACCGAGGAGCAAAAGGCCAAGTTCCTACCCCGACTATTGTCGGCACAGGATTACTGGGCCCAAGGCTATTCTGAGCCGGGCAGCGGATCGGATCTCGCCTCACTGAAGACCAATGCTCGCCGGGAGGGCGACCAATATGTGATCAACGGGTCGAAAATCTGGACCACCCATGCGCACCACGCCAACTGGATTTTCTGTCTGGTCCGCACCAACAGCGACGGGCGCAAACAACAGGGCATATCCTTCCTGCTGGTGCCGATGGATCAGCCGGGGGTAACGGTGACTCCGATTGTCTCGATGTCGGGCGACCATGAGGTTAATCAGGTGTTTTTTGATAACGCCGTGACCGATGCCGCCAATCTGGTCGGCGAAGAAGGGCAGGGCTGGACGATTGCCAAATTCCTGCTGGAAAACGAACGCGGTGGATCGTGTGCTGCGCCGCGTCTGCTGACCCAAATCGATGCGCTGAAGCAGCTTTTCGGGCACGAAAAAATCCGTGCCAATGGCGAGTTTTCATCGCGGCTGGCGCAGCTTCGGCTGCAAGCCGAGGCGCTGGAATACACCGAACTTCGAATTCTCGCTGAATTGGCCAAAGGTCGGCAACCGGGGCCACAAACGTCGCTGGTAAAGCTGATCGCCTCCAATCTGGGGCAGGATATCGACGAACTCCGCACCGATCTGTTCGCTTATGACGGGTTGCAACTCCCCTACGAACGCCCGCTTTACGGCAACGAAGCGCCGGAACCGATTGGCATTCCAGAGGCGCAAATTGCGATGGGCAAATATCTCAACAGCCGCGCGTCGACAATTTACGGCGGGTCGAACGAGGTGCAGAAAAACATCATCGCGAAAACCGTATTGGGTCTCTGATAATCCACTCTGCCCCCGCTTGCCGACGGGCCGGATTTGTGGAATACCTCTCGGTATGACCAATATCCTAGTGCAAGACCTAGCGCCGCCCGAACTGACCCGACTGGGTCAGATGCTGGAGCAAGTGACCATCCGGTCGATTGATGACATCCATGACGCTGCCGTCGCGCTGAACACCATTTCCAATGAGCGCGGTTTCCGCGTTGCGTTGTGTGAGGACATTTCCTCCAACGAACCGATGATCGACGCCGAAGGCACGATTTTGAACGCCGATCTGTTTGGTTGGCTGGCCGATGGTGAAAGGTGGTGGGAAGATCATCGGCTAGCGCTACACTCGCCGATACCGCGGGCCTGCCGCTATGAGAGCGAAGTGTTTTGGTGCAATGCCAAGGGCTTTTATACTCAGGCCCCAAACCACTATCTGGCGGACATCGACCCCAATAAATATTTCGCCACCAATTCGGGGCACAAGGCAACGATTGTGGTGCCGATGCACCTGCCTTTTGCGCAGATTTCGGCCAACAGCTTCGTTCCGCTCGACAAGAGCATTGAGGATTTGTCGGGTCCGTTCGAACAGTTTGGTGAGCTGCTGGGCCTGCTCACCCGGCGGTTTATCGCGGGCTATGTTTCGGCGATCCGCACCACGCGGCGCATTCCGTCAGACTGCGAATTGTCCAAGCGCGAAGTGGAATGCCTGCGCTGGGCGGCGATTGGCAAGACTGACAAAGAGGTCGGGATGATCATCAACCTCAGCCACGCCACGGTGCGCTATCACATTCACCGCGCGGGCGAAAAACTCGATTCGGTCAACCGGGCCCAGACGATTTTTAAGGCCGGGCAATTGGGGTATTTGGGCGCGAGTGATTGAGTTAGGCATTATGACGGAATTCATCATTGCCGCCCACTGCGCTCGCAGTGACGATCAACGTTTGTCACTCTCGCCCCCAATCGCACACTTCCCGCTTGCCAAAGCGATGGCGACGCTCCAATCTTAACCGAACAGTTAAATTGGAGAGGAACCACCACCATGAAAGCCATCGAATCGCGCCATCCCGCGACATTGGACAGCCTGACCCTGACCGAGCGGCCGGATGCTGCGCCGCCGGGACCGGGTGAAATCACCATCCGGCTGCGCGCCTCTTCGCTCAACTTTCACGATTATGCTGTGGTCAAGGGGATGATCCCGTCCGCTAATGGCCGGATTCCGATGTCCGACGGGGCGGGAGAAGTCACGGCAATAGGCGAAGGGGTGAGCGATTTTGCGGTGGGCGATTCGGTCGTTTCCACCTTTTTCCCCTATTGGCTCGATGGCATGCCGCCTGCGACCGCCTTTACCCAGGTTCCCGGCGACGGCATCGACGGCTATGCGCGCGAGGCGGTCACAGCGCCGACCACTTGGTT
>JBGSLY010000051.1:0-5442 GCA_041740435.1 Parasphingorhabdus sp. | reverse complement strand
CAAAAGCGGCGATAATTTCATCATGGTCGTGCGCGGAACGGGCCAGTTCTTCGGGGCGGTAATGGAGAGCGGTGCGGCGGACAATCGGCTGCTCGACAATCGCCTGCAACATGCCTGACAAGCGCGGTGAACGGGCGGCATCGGTTACGATTTCGTGGAAGCGGCGGTTAGCAGAGAGAAATCCCGAGATATCTGCGGGGGACCGGGCAATCGCTTTCGACAGATCGGCATTGACCGATTTTAGCTCGGCAATTTGCGCCGCGCTGATATTCATGGCGGCTCTGGCGGCGGCATGCCCCTCCAGCATAGCGCGCAAGGTGAACATTTCGTCGATTTCGTCGGACGACCATTGTGCGACAAACAACCGGTTGGATTCGCTGCGCGTCAGTATCAGCTCACTCTCCAGTCGCCGGACGGCATCGCGCACCGGTGTGCGGGAGACGCCCGCGATGCTCGACAATTGCTCTTCGGTCAGCTGGGCACCCGGTCGCGCGCCGCCGTCGAGAATAAATCCGCGGATTTTGGCATAAGCAATATCGGATGCGCGGCTCATGTGACCTCTTTACCACAAAAGCGCCGCGAAGCGAGATGCATCGATAAACGCATATTGTGTTGTGTTCTTTTCCATTGTATACAATTTTGATGGTGTGAACAGGGGGCATGTGATGGCAGCCAGTCAGCGGATCAAGGTTATCGTGCCGATACCTATGGACACCGCTGGCGTTGCCAACCGCGCAGAGCAGTTGCCCGCCGATTTCTGTCGCCCCGGTTTTCAGCCCGAATTTGTCGCCGTTCCTTATGGTGCCGCGCTGGGCGATAGCTATCACGATATGATGCTGATGGACTGGACGGTGTTTCAGGCGGGCATCAAAGCTGAAGAAGAGGGCTATGCCGGGGTGCTGATCGATACGGTCAGCGATTCGGGCCTGCGCGCACTGCGCTCCCGCCTCTCCATCCCAGTTGTCGGTCCGGGCGAGGCCAGTTTTGCCGCCGCGATGATGCTGGGCAAGAAATTCACCGTGCTGACCATGTGGCCGGAATGGTTCCCGCTCTATCAAAAGACATTGACCGAATATGGCTGGTGGGACCGGGTGGCCAGCCTGCGCTCGATCAATACCCGTCCCGATGTCACCGAATTGCTGGCGGGTAAGGAAGAGGTGATCTTTGAAAAGCTGAAGCGTGAGGCGGAGGCAGCGATGGCCGAGGATGGCGCCGATGTTATTGTGCTGGGCTCCACCACCATGCACCAGTCGGCCCAATACCTTACCGAGGTTCTGCCGATCCCGGTGATCAACCCGGGACAGCTTGCCTATAAATTCCTGGAAACCTTGATCGAGCTTGGCCTTAGCCACAGCAAAAAGGCTTTTCCTGCGCCCGAAGTGGCCAAGGACGATGATATCAGAAAGGGATGGTATTGATGCCCGAGCAGAACAACCCATGGAGCGAAGGATGTAGCGGGCAGGTGCCCCTCCCCTATCCGTTTTACGTCGATATCGTCACCAAACGCTATTTCGACGGGGTCGATAACAAGAACCTGACACAGGTGCTCAACTGTTTCACTCCCGATGCGGTTTTGCATGAAGTGACATCGAACACGGTACACAATGGCCGCGATGCCATCCGGGCGATGTTCGAAAAGCTGTTTGCCGATTTTGAGGATATTTGGCACGGTAATTTCGTCCACACCGCCGATCCGGACAGCAACGCGATCTGTTCCCAGTTTACCGTGCTGATCACCCCCAATGGCGGTGAACAATTGCGCTACGAAAACTGCAATCGGTTTTACTGCCGGGACCGATTGTTCCAGAATGTCTATGTTTATATGAGCGGTGACAACCTGCTGAAACAGGGAGACATGTGATGCAATATGCCCCCACGATGTCGCGCGAAGAGCTGATCGCTTTCGCCACACAAAGCTATTTTGCCAGCGTCGACCGCAAGGATATGGAGGCCACTCTGGCGTGTTTCCATGACGAAGCGCTATTTTGTGTCCAGACCGCGCATACCCGGCATAGCGGCAAGGCGGAAATCCAGCGGATGTTCGAAGATTTCTTCGGCGCATATGACACCATCGTCCACCGCGATTTCACCTGCACCGTCGATGAAGCGCATGGCCGGATCGCCGCCAGTTTCATCGCCGAACTGACCGCCGCCGACGGCAGCGTCACACGGCTAACCAACACCAATTTCTGGCGGCTGCGCGACGGCAAGTTTCAGGAAGTCTATGTGTATATGAGCGGCGATAACGTACTGGTTTGAAAACAATTTCTGGCGGCGGCCCGGCAACAGGGGGCGCGTCCAGACCTCAGGGAAGGAAATAAATATGCGTGGGATTAAATTGGCATTGACTCTCTCGGTCGGGCTGTCGGCCTTGGCAGTGTCCGCTCCAGCAGCAGCGCAATCGGGCGCGGACGAGGCGGAGGACAGCGATGTCATCATCGTTACCGCACGGCGTCAGGACGAGCTGCTCGCCGATGTTCCGGCTTCGGTGACGGTGTTCACCGCCGATGAACTGGCGAAAACCGGCGTCCAGCGCGCCGAGGAATTTGTCGGGCTAACCCCCGGGGTGACGATTGTGACCGGTACCGCAGAGGCCGGCGACACCCAGATCAACATTCGCGGCATCAACGGCGCGCGCGATGCGGAAAGCTCGGTTGCTCTGGTGGTGGATGGTATCCTCAAGACCAACACCGCGCAGCTTAATCAGGATCAAGGGACGCTGCGCCAGATTGAAATCCTGAAAGGTCCGCAAGGCGCGCTTTATGGCCGCAACGCGGCGGCGGGCGCGATTGTCATCCAGACACTGAAGCCAGGCGATGTGTTCGAAGGCGGCGTGAAGGCCAGCGCGGCGGAAGACAAGACCTATTCGGCATCGGCCTATGTCTCGGTTCCGGTCGGTGAAGGGGCCGGTTTCGTCCTGTCGGGTAGCTATAACACCACTGACGGATTTTACCGCAACCGTTTCCTGAACAATGCCAAAGTGGTTGATGATCAGGAAATCTGGTCGGTCGATGGACGGTTTGTCGCGCAATTGGGCGATGCCACCGAACTCGACATCAAGGCGCGCTATGCCGATCTGACCGGCGCGTCGATCAACTTTAACGCCGCGTTCCACCTGCCGAATTTCGCCGGGGTAAATCCGGCGTTTTTTGAAGATGTGAATGCCCATCCGTTTAATTATTATTCGAACATCCGCCCGACCAATGACCAGCAGACGTTTGAGGTTTCGGCCAAGATCGACCATGAATTTGACTCGGTCAATCTGTCGGCTTGGGTGCTCTACAGTGATGTATCGCAGGCGCTGACTGCTGATGGCACGTCGGCAGATTTTGCCCGCTACACCTTCCCGACCGGTTCGGCGGCTTCGGCAGCGGCCTCGAATGCGTGCTTTGCCAGCACGGCTGCGCTGACCGGCTTCCCGCTCAACGCCCCAACCTTTGTTGGAGCAACACCGGTACCGTTCATCTTCTCCGGCCCGACTTTTAACGGCTCGACCTTTGGCCCGTATAGCCCGACCACCTGCGACGGGACCCAGTATCAGACCCGCGACCAGAAGGACATTAGCGCCGAAATCCGGCTGGCATCGAACGGCGACGGCCCACTCGGCTGGCAATTGGGGGCCTATTTCCTGCACATCGACCGCGAAGTGGGCATCAGCCTGGGCGCGGATCTGGGACAAGGGATCATTCGCGAGCTCTATAACGCACCGGGCAGCAGCAACCCGACATCGCAGCTGTTTTTCGACAGCTTCAAAACCAACGTCTATGCCGCGTTTGGCTCCATCGATTATGAGGTCAGCGACAATTTCGATATCGGCGTCGCGATGCGTTATGACATCGAAGACCGCAAAGTGTCGAGCTTGGTGCCGATTGCTACCGATCCGATCACTGGCGGGCCGATCAACCCCGGCCAAGCCTTTGGCCCGATCCCGAACCAGAGCCAGTCCTACAAGCAGTTGCAGCCGAAAATTTCGCTGCGCTACGGCCTGTCGGATGACATCAACTTTTTTGCCAACTGGGGCATTGGTTTCAAATCGGGTGGCTTCAACAACCAGGGTTCGGCGGCCATTGTTGACAGCGCTTTCAACCAATTTATCGGCACCAACGTCCTGATCAACGATAATTTCCGCAAGGAAAAGTCGAGCGCGTTCGAAGCCGGCTTCAAGGGCAGCATCGCCGATGGCCGGATCAATTTTGACTTGGCGGGCTATTATACCAAAGTCGACGATATGCAGTTCTTCGAATTTTTCGTCGGCCCGTTTGGCCTGCTGCGCGTTGTGTCGAACATCGACAAGGTTGATCTCTATGGTGCAGAGTTCAACGTCGATGCCAAGATTATCGACGGCTGGAAGGTGTTCGGTGCGTTCAATGTGACCGACAGCAAGATCAAAGCCAATGCCAGCCGTCCGGATTCGGTGGGCAACAAATCGCCCTATACCGCCGACTACACTATCAATCTGGGGACCCAGATGGAGGCACCGATTGCCGACAGCTTCGATCTGGTGCTGCGGGCTGACTACCGGATTACTGGGCCAACCTGGTTCCACACGTTGCAGAACAACACCAATCCGACGTTGTTCAGCGGCCTGCTGCCGATCTCCTCGCTCGGCCTGCCCGCGTTTGTTGGCGATGCCGATTACAGCATCACCCGGCGCAGCGCCTTTGGCGTGCTCGACCTGCGCGTTGGTCTGGAAGGGGAAAACTGGAACATCACCGCCTTTGCCGACAATATGCTCGACAAGAAATATTTGAACGAAGTGATCACCGCAGCGGAATTTGGCGGATCGTTCATCTCGCCCGGCAATCGCCGCCGCTTTGGGGTGGAAGTGGGGTATACGTTCTAAAGTGTCGGGCGACGCATCGGACAATTATCAGGGGGTTTTCGGTGGAGCGATTGGCTTTGGCCGAAAACCCGCCATGATTCTGATCGACTTTGTTCAGGCCTATTTTGATCCGGCGTGCGAATTATACGCCGGGGTAGAGGAGGCGCTGGCCTCTGCGATCCGGCTGCGCGATGCGGCGCGGCGGGCCGGACTTCTGATAATTTACACCAATGTCGCCTATTCCCCTTCGATGATCGACGGCGGACGGTTTGCGCAGAAAGTCGCTCCGCTGCGCAACTTTGTGCAGGGTCATCCAATGGGCGCTTGGCCATCCGGTTTGGAACCTGCCGCCGATGAACTGGTTATCTCCAAACATTATCCTAGTGCGTTTTTTGGCACTTCTTTGGCCTCGACGCTCACCGCTAATGGCAACGACAGTCTGATTATCACCGGCTTGTCCACCAGCGGCTGTGTCCGGGCTAGTTGTGTCGATTGCTGCTCGCACGGCTTTATTCCGATTGTGGTCCGCGATGCAGTCGGCGACCGGCACCCCGGTCCGCACGAGGCCAATTTGTTCGATATGCAGGCCAAATACGGCGATGTGGTTAGTGAAGGCGATG
>JBGSLY010000050.1:0-2436 GCA_041740435.1 Parasphingorhabdus sp. | reverse complement strand
CCCCCGCGCCCAGCCCGCCGAACACGCGCCGGTCGAGCCCGACGCGCCCGATGACACCGGTTTTATCTTCAAGATACAGGCCAATATGGACCCGCAGCACCGCGACCGGATCGCCTTTATGCGGCTGTGTTCGGGCACCTTCAAGCGCGGCATGAAGCTGACCCCGTCGGGTCTGGGCAAGCCGATAGCGATCCATTCACCGATCCTGTTTTTCGCGCAGGACCGCGAGCTTGCCGACACCGCAGAGCCGGGTGATATTATCGGCATCCCCAATCACGGGACGCTGCGCGTTGGCGATACTTTGTCGGAAAAAAATCAGGTGCGGATCACCGGCCTGCCCAATTTCGCCCCCGAAATCCTGCGCCGCGTTGTGCTGCGTGATCCGACAAAGACCAAGCAGTTGCGCAAGGCACTCGACGACCTCAGCGAAGAGGGCGTGGTGCAGGTGTTCTACCCCGCACTCGGCGCAAACTGGATTATCGGTGTGGTCGGGCAGTTGCAACTGGAGGTGTTGGTGTCACGGCTGGAGGCGGAGTATAAGGTCGATGCCTATCTGGAACCCGCCCCGTTCGACACGGCGCGCTGGCTATCGGGGGACGAAGCGATGCTGAACGCCTTTGCCAACATCAACCAAAGCGCCATGGCCAAAGACCGCGACGGTAATCCGGTGTTTCTGGCCAAAAGCGCATGGGATGTCGGGTATCAGCAGGACCGGAACCCAGAGATTGTTTTTGGCGCGACGCGGGAACGGTAGTTTGCCGGATCAATAGTGATAGCGACATTGCGCGATTTCCAGCACTTGCGCTTCGCCTTCACCGCGCACCCGATACACCAGCCGGTTTTCGCGATCAATCCGGCGCGACCACCAGCCTTTCAGTTGCCCGCGAAGCGGTTCTGGCTTACCAATACCTGTAAAAGGATGCCGGCGGCATTCTTCGATGAGTGCGTTCAATCTCGCCAACATTTTCCGATCATTGTCCTGCCAATGACGATAATCAACCCACGCCGTCGGCCACAAGGCAACTTTCACGTGGGCTGTTCTTCGCGCACAGGCCATTCATGAACTTGTCCTTCGCCACGATCAAAGCCTTGAATAGCTTCCAGCAAGCGTTCGGCATTCCTAGGCGAAGACAAAAGGTAAATGGTCTCCTCCATACCCGCCCAATCGCTTTCGGAAATCATCACCACCGCTTCCCCATTGCGGCGGGAAATCCGTAATGGAATCCGGTCGGCGACCACGCGGTCCATCAGCGCCTTTAGATTGGCACGGGCATTGGTAAAGTTTTCCATCAACATAGCAAGACTATGTACCAAAACCTGTACGCAGTCAATTATCTACGCAAACTCCGCCAAAAACGCCTCAATTGCCGCCAATGCTTCTGGCTCGTCCAACATCGGGGCGTGGCCGACGCGTGGTACGGTCACATGGGCAAAATCCCTGGGGTGACGCCGCTCCATGTCCTGCATTGTTTCTACACTGAACAAGTCAGTCGTCTCGCCGCGCACGACCAGCGCCGGGATGTCGGACAACTTATCCCAAATGCCCCACAGGTCGGTTTGCGGTGCTGCTTTGTCGTCGCTGTCGCCGCCCAGGCTTTGCGAAATCGCCGGGTCATAATTGATGCGAAGGCCACCGCCTTCCGCCTCAACAAAAATGCGCTGTGCCATCGCCAGCCAATCTTCGCGGGAATAGTCGGGGAAGGTATCGCTGCCCGTTAAGGCACAATAGTCGGTCGCGCTGTCCCAATCGGTGACCGGCTTGCCCTTGCCCATATAGGATTTGATCCGGTCGATCCCGGCTTGCTCGACCACAGGTCCGATGTCGTTGATGACCATCGCCTTGACCCGCTCCGGCATGGAGGCCCCCATGACCATCGTCATCAACCCGCCCATAGAGGTGCCTATCAGGACCGCGCTGGCAATGCCCAGACCGTCGAGCAGGGTCACCATGTCGGCGATATAGGTCTTGATATGGTATTTTTTCGGTTCCGGGTCATAGGCCGACAATCCGCGTCCGCGCTGGTCAGGAACGATGATCCGGTAACGGTTGGCCAGATGCGCGGCGATCACATCAAAATCCTTGCTGCTGCGGGTCAGGCCATGTAGCATCAGCAGTTCTGGAGCGCCCTCTGGCCCCCGATAGTCGCGGGCATAGAGATCAAGCCGGTCATCGGCGCTGCGATAATGATGGTCCTGCCAGATTTGAGCCGCGACGTTCATAGCTATCTCCTCAACAAAAATACCGCATGCTCGGCGAGCAAATTGGCGGCCCATGCGCCGCGCTGCTTTTCGCCCGACAGAAACCATGCGCCGTCCACCTGGACCTGTTTCACATCGAGCAAGCTGCGGAAATCGTCGATGGTCACATGATGGATATTGGGCGTGTCATACCAGCGGTGCGGCAATTGCCGGGTCACCGGCATCCGCCCGCCAAAC
>JBGSLY010000049.1:0-2482 GCA_041740435.1 Parasphingorhabdus sp. | reverse complement strand
CGCTTGTGCTGGAATATGCGGTGGCGGCGTCGGCGGTGTCGGTCGGTTGGTCCGGGTATTTCAACGGGACAATATTAAACAATTTCTTCGGGTTTCAGTTGCCCGCTTATCTTACCGCCGGTCCGCTGGCATTGGGCGGCGCGCCGGGCGGGTTTATCAACCTGCCTGCGGTGATTATCGCGCTGTTAGTCACATGGTTGCTGATGATTGGCACCAGTGAATCGGCGCGGGTCAATGCAGTGCTGGTCGCGATCAAGGTATCGGCGTTGACCGCCTTTATCGTGCTGACCCTGCCCAAGACCGAAATGTCCAATTTCAACCCCTTCCTTCCCGCCGGTATTTTCGGCGGTTTTGGTTCCGGTGTCGGTGCGGTAGGCGCGGCGGCAACGATTTTCTTCGCCTATGTCGGTTTTGACGCGGTGTCGACAGCGGCAGAGGAGACCAAGAACCCGCAGCGTAACGTGCCGATTGGTCTGGTCGGTTCGCTGCTGATTTGTACTGTGTTTTATATCCTCGTCGCGGCGGGCGCGGTCGGAACCATTGGCGGACAGCCGATTATGGGCCCCGGCGGCGTTCCGTTCCCGGCGGGTTCAGAGGAACTGGCGCGGCAATGCGCGATGCCCGAATATAGCGAAATGCTGGTCTGCTCTAACGAGGCGCTGGCGCACGTGTTGCGGCAAATCGGCTTTAGCGGGGTCGGCAATATGCTCGGCATCGCCGCCTTTGTTGCGCTGCCTTCGGTCATTTTGATCCTGTTGTTTGGACAGACGCGCATCTTCTTCGTCATGGCGCGCGATGGCTTGCTGCCCGAAAAGCTGTCGACCATCCACCCCAAATGGAAAACGCCCTATATCGTGACCGCGATTACCGGCGGCGTGGTGGCCTTTGCGGCGGCGTTCCTGCCGGTGGGCCAGCTGGCGGACATCGCCAATGCCGGAACGCTCTATGCGTTTATGATGGTGGCGATCGCGGTGATGTTGTTGCGCAAGACCGAGCCCAATCGCGAACGGTCTTTCAGAACGCCGATGTTGTGGCTGGTGGGGCCAGCGACGATTGTGGGCTGTATCTTCCTGTTCCTCAACCTGCCGTTTGAGGCGATGATCGTGCTGCCGATCTGGGCGGGCATCGGGATGGTCATTTATTACCTCTACGGGTATCGGCACAGCCATGTCGGCAAGGGGATTATCGAGGTCCACGACCTTGATCCCGACGCGCCGGTGACGCCGCAGCCCCCCTTGACCGCCGAAGACTTCAAGGGGTGACGGCATGCACATGGGCGCCGCCGTGGTAGCGCGCGCCCGGCGAAAGGGCTGTCCGCTGTGCGGGCGGCCCTCCGCGCCCGACCTGACGCCATTCTGCAGCGCAGGATGCAAGGACCGCGACCTGCTCCAATGGTTGGGGTAGGGGTATCAAATCCCCGGTCGGGCCGCAGACGTTTCTTCGGACCCCGATGATTTAGCGAGAGAAAAAAGCGGGGAAGACGACTGAATTGGGACTGGACAAGCCCGCCAACCCCCGCTTATAGGCGTCGCTTCCAAACCAAGGGCCGCACCGATTTCGGCCCAAATGCCCGGGTAGCTCAGTTGGTAGAGCAAGCGACTGAAAATCGCTGTGTCGGCGGTTCGATTCCGTCCCCGGGCACCATTATTTCATTTCCTGAAATATCCTGAAGCTTGATTTTTGGCTGAAAACCGGGCATTGTGCGTTCTGCAATGGCTCCGGTTGTCGCTAATTGTGTCCCTGCAATCCGTTCGAAGTGGGGGTATAATTGGGGGTATCTTGGATTAGCAGGAAAGGTCATACCCCCAAATGTCTCTGAAGGACGCAGAAATCCGGGCCTTACAGCCAAGTGATACCCCCTATAAGGTGAGTGATTCGCAAGGGCTGTATCTGCAAATTTATCCCAATGGATCAAAGCTTTGGCGGTATAAATTCCGTTATTCGAGCAAAGAGAAGCTTTTGGCGCTGGGGGCATATCCGGGGGTAACGTTGGCAAACGCGCGGTCAATGCGCGATGCGGCCAAGGCGAAGCTGGTTGATGGTATCGACCCGGCGGCGGACAAGAAGCGCAAAAAAATCCAGAAATTGTTCGATAGCGGCAACAGCTTTGCTGGCGTCGGTCGCGAATATATCGACAAAAAGCTGATCGGTGAACGGAAAGCTCCGGCAACGATTAGCAAGACCGAATGGCTGCTCAGACTTTTGACGCCCGCTTTGGGAAATTTGCCGATTGCAGAAATCGAGCCGGTGGAAATTCTCGCCCCGCTGCGCAAGCTGGAAAAGGCGGGCAAGCTGGAAACTGCGCGGCGGTGCCGGGCATTTGCTAGTACGGTGTTTCGTTTGTCCCCCGTCATCATTCAATAGACAGACTGGCTGCATAAAATAAGGGAGTGTTTTGGTTTCATTGCAGTGACTGTAAGGAACGGAAATGAACGCAAAACACTCAAAGGCTCCCGCGGAGCGGGTGGTGAAAGATATCCGC
>JBGSLY010000048.1:0-3185 GCA_041740435.1 Parasphingorhabdus sp. | reverse complement strand
ATTGCACATTGATCGGCGCGGCGCTGTCAGGCCGCATCCGCCGGAAACTGTTGACATTTGGCGCATATAGCGGGGCAATTTGCGGCATCAGCCGGACCAGCCCGGCAATATAGCTGCGGAACATCGCGCTGTCCTTGCCATTGGCGTTGGAAAACAGGTTTTTGCCCGTCTCGCTATCGACTACCGATTGATGGATGTGCATCGCGCTGCCCGGCTGGTCCGCCATCGGATTGGCCATGAAGGTCGCATAGACGCCATGCTGTTTCGCCACCGCGCGGACCGCACGTTTGAACAAAAACACTTGGTCGGCGAGCTTCATGGGATCGCCGTGGATGAAATTGACTTCCAGCTGCGCCGCGCCCATTTCATGGATCATCGTGTCGATATCGAGCCCCATCACTTCGCAATGATCGTAGATATGGTCGATAATATCTTCATATTCGTTCATCGCTTCCAGGCCATAGGGCTGGCTGGCGGTTTCCGCCCGTCCACTTGAGCCCATCGGCGGCATCAGCGGGAGATCGGCGTCGGGGTTTTGGCTGACCAGATAAAATTCCACCTCTGGTGCGATAATCGGTCGCCAGCCCCTATCCGCATAAAGTCCCAGTACTTTTTTGAGGATAGTGCGCGGGGCGATATCGACCTCCGTCCCGTCGCCGTTGAACGCATCGGCAATGACAAAAGCGGTCGGTGATTTGAAACCCGGGGCGATGCAAATCGTGTCAGGGTCGGCGATCAATATCTTGTCGGGATCATTGTCCCAGATATCGGCGATATCGTCGGGATAATGGCCGTCGATGGTGCAGATAAACACGCTTCCCGGAATGCGGAGCGACTTGTCGCGCACGGACGAGAGGAATTTGGTCGCCGGCAAAACCTTGCCGCGCTGCACCCCGTTGATATCCGGGACGATACACTCGACTTCTTCGATTTTGTTTTCGGCGATCCACTGCGCCAGATTGATGCTCATAAATCCTGTTACTTTCTAACCATCAAAGGCGAAATCGGGCAAATCATCGAGTGCCTTGCGCAGCGCCACGCTCCACCCTTCGGATACGGTGCGGAAATAGGGCGTCTCGCCATAAATCCGGGTTTGCCGGGTTATCCGGCAGCTATCGGCCTCTAGCACCTGTAGGTCAATCGGCAGATCGACCGCGATATTGGCCCGGATAGTGGAATCGAACGACACCATCAAGAGCTTGACCGCCTGTTCAAAGCTCATCCCCCGATCATAGCCACGCACCAGAATCGGGCGGCCATATTTGGTTTCGCCGATCTGGAAAAACGGCGTGTCATCGCCCGCCTCGACAAAATTGCCTTCGGGATAGATGCGGAACAAACGCGGCGGCGACCCCTTAATCTGGCCGCCGACGATCAAAGAGGCGCTGAACGGTGACTGCGCCTCCTCCCCGCTAGAGGCATATTTTTTGATGACTTCGCGCAGAGTAGTACCGAAAATCGTGGCCACCTGAAACATCGATGGTGCCGCCAGTATCGATGGGGCGCGGTCCTCTGGTGCCTTGCTGCGTTCGTCGATGAGGCTGACGACCGCTTGGGTGGAGGCGAGATTGCCAGCGGACATCAAGGTGATCACCCGATCCCCCGGCACTTCCCAGCTGGTCATTTTGCGGACCTGCGAAATATCATCGACCCCGGCATTGGTCCGGGTATCGGACATAAAAGCCAGCCCTTTGTCCAGCCGCATACCCACGCAATAGGTCATGAAACGTGTTACCCCTTTTGCCCGCCCCGAACGGTGTTACTGTTGCACTTGGATGCTGACAAGCATCTGTTCATCCGAAGAACCCATCCGCATTCCCGATACCGGCGCGGCCTCCCGGTAATCCAGACCCGTGGCCACCCGGACATAGCGATCATCGGGCGAATATCCGTTGGACACATCAAATCCGACCCAGCCCAGATCGGGGACATGCGCCTCCGCCCAGCCATGGGTCGCTTCCTGTTCGATCCGGTCGTTCATCATCAGATAGCCCGAGACATAGCGCGCCGGAATCCCGAGCAATCGCGCCGTGCCGATAAAAATATGCGCATGGTCCTGACACACGCCTTTGCCGATTGTGATGGCCTGTTCGGCGCTGGTGTCGGCATCGGTCGCCCCGGTTGCATAGGCGACGACGCCGCGAATATGTTCCGACAGGCTGTGTAGCATCGACACCGGATCACCAATTTCCGGTTCCACCTCCCGGGCCATGGCGGTAATGCCCTCCCCCGGCAGAGTAAGCGCGGTTGGCCGCTGAAACAGCCATAAGGGGACATGCCCCGCTTGCTGACCCACTACACCATGGGTATTTTGCACCTCCACTTGACCATGACAGTGCACTGTCACCTCGCTGCTGCCCGGCGATATGCGGATCAGATCGACGATATTCTCATGCTGGTCGTGGAATTGCAGCTGCTTTTCGCCTCCGGTCACATCGACCTGCCAAGCCAAGATCTTTTGGCTTTTGCGCGCCTTAGGCGTCAGGCGCAATTGTTGCAGCCCATAATTGACCGGCGCACTGTAACGATAGGTGCTGGTGTGGTTGATGGTCAGGATCATGCGATGTCCAGAAAATTATAATCGGACTCTATCTGCGCCGCCAAGGACAGGTTGTCGGCAAGGGAGCTTGTGATGAACTCGTGCAAGCCTTGCTCGAAAATGCGCTCTATCGGCTGGTCGATGAAGCTGTCGCAGATCTCTTCTACCAGCTCATGACTGGCCGCGCGCTGTCCGTAGTCCATCTCCAAATGGCGCAAATTATCGGCGATTTTGCTGTAACAAAAAGCCAGAGAGCGCGGCATTTGCCGGTGCAGGATCAGATAATTGGCAATGCTGATCGGGCTGATGTCCGATCCGTTGAGCCAGCGATAGGACCGCTGGGCCGATACCGAGCGCAAGATCGTCTCCCACTGCACGATGTCGAGCCGCGATCCGACCAAGGCCACCGACGGCAGCAGCAGGTAATATTTGACGTCCAAAATCCGCGCCGTGTTGTCGGCCCGTTCGATAAACTGGCCCAGACGGAGGAAGTTATAGCCATCGTTGCGAAGCATCGTGCCAACCGTTGCCCCGCGCACTAGCGCCCCTTGCTGCCGAATGGTCGCCAGTGTTGCGGGCAGATTTTCTTCGGGGACCGGCGCTTCGAGCAGCTTTTGCAGGATCAGCCAGCATTCATTGGTCGCCT
>JBGSLY010000047.1:0-3468 GCA_041740435.1 Parasphingorhabdus sp. | reverse complement strand
CCGGTTTCCCGCGCAACTTGCTCCACATCCCCATCAAGCGTCGTTCGGCCTTTACCTATTACCGCGACCTTGGTGCCCCCAGTTGCGATAGCGATGGTGTCCAAATTGAACACGGCGACCAGTCGCCTTACCAGATCAGGATGCGTATCGACGAATGCGTATGCGCCAAGTAGCCCAGACTCTTCCGCCGTTGTCGCCAGTATATAGATATCGCGGTCAAGACGCGGACCCGCGGCCAGATGTTCCGCCACTTCAAGCAACGCCGCGATGCCGCTGGCATTGTCGACCGCGCCGTTGCAGATTTTATGCGCTTTGCTGGCGGCTTCGCAAATTCCAAAATGGTCCCAATGCCCCATCAGCATGACCGCTTCATCGCTACTGCCGTTGCCCTTGATTCGGCCCAGCACATTGTGGGACTGGATTGGCTGGACACTGGTTGCGCCGCTAGCAACCAGCCGCACACCCAGATCGCGCACCGCGAAATCCTCTGCCTCCAGCAAATCATCGGTTTTCCAATCGGTCAGTCCGGCGCGCTCCAATAGCTTCACCAACAGATCCGGCGCAATCGCACCTTCAACTTCGGCATGTTTTCCCGGTCCAGCCCGCCGCAACGTCGGTTGGCTAAACCGCCGAAGCAACCGGCGTGATGGGCCCGCTTTGTCATTATAGACAAGTACGGCCCGAGCCCCGGCGGATATCAGCATCTCGCGGCGGCTCCGCGCCGAGCCGATTGCCTCATCCCAATCCGGTGTTTCGGCATTGATGATAACGGCTTTACCCGCCACGCCGGGCAACAACTGCCCGTTGCGATCGATTCCGAAACCGGCGTAGACCAGAGGAAGATCAACCGCATAGGCCGCCTCCGCCCCCCGGATCGCCATCAGATTCGGTTTGACTTTTGATGCTTTTCCTGATGGCGATCCGCCGGAAATCAGCGCAATTTTGCCTTTACCCGCAGTCCGTTCGACCAAGGCGACCGGGTCATAATATGCCCCATAATCCAGTCCCGGCAAGATACCGTCCCTCGCCAACCGGTTGGCGATATAGGTGATGGTCAGATTTTCCCCGATTGTGCCGGGCTTGCGTCCTTCGAACGCGTCGCTGGCCAGCATCTCAATATGCCCGCGAAGATCAGATTGCTTAATCGGTTCGGCAATCGCTGGTGGAGCCAACCCGAAGAGCAAGGCCAGAAAAAATCCCATTACTCTCACCGCCGACACTCCTTGCAATTTCCGGTTTTTCCTTGGCTTATCGAGGGGAATAATCAATAGTGGCGTTTCGAAAACGAAGGTCATTGGGGATTGATGATATGGGCACTTTTGCATTTTTGCTGGCGGTTCTGGCCATCGTTTATCTGATCGCCAGCATCAAGATTGTCCGGCAGGGTTTTAACTGCACCATCGAATTTTTCGGGCGTTACCATGTTACCGCCATGCCCGGCTTCAACTTTTTCCCGGCATTCTTTTACCGTGTTGGCCGCAAGGTCAATATGATGGAGCAAGTGCTCGACATCCCGGGACAAGAAATCATCACAAAAGACAATGCGATGATCGCGACCGACGGGGTGGTGTTTTTTCAGGTGCTCGATGCAGCCAAGGCGGCCTATGAAGTCAGCGATCTTTATCTGGCGATAATGAACCTGACGACGACCAATTTGCGCACCGTCATGGGATCGATGGACCTTGATGAAACCCTTTCCAAGCGCGACGAAATCAACGCCCGCTTGCTGGCGGTCATCGACGATGCGACCACGCCGTGGGGCGTAAAAATTACTCGGGTCGAGATCAAGGACATTCGTCCGCCGCAGGATATCGTCAACGCCATGGCCCGGCAAATGAAGGCAGAGCGCGAAAAACGCGCCAATATCCTTGATGCCGAAGGGGCGCGTGCTTCCGAAATCCTGCGCGCAGAAGGGGAGAAACAGGGGCAGATATTGCAAGCCGAAGGCCGCAAGGAAGCTGCATTTCGCGACGCCGAAGCCCGCGAACGGGAGGCAGAGGCCGAAGCAAAGGCCACGCAAATGGTCTCCGACGCGATTGCGGGCGGCAATGCGCAAGCGATCAACTATTTCATCGCCCAGAAATATGTCGAAGCCGTCAGCCAATTTGCCACCAGCCCCAATGCAAAAACCATCCTGTTCCCGGTTGAGGCAACCCAGCTGATTGGCACACTGGGCGGGATCGGCGAACTGGCGCGCGATGCTTTTGGCAACGGCGACAAACCGGCCCCTGCTCAGCCCAAACCCCCTGCCCCCCGACGCGGCCCGTTTGAACAACCGCCCGCTGGCGGCAAATAGCAATAGGAGACAGGGCGATGGTCGTATTCTGGATGTCGCTGGAGCCGCAATATCAGTGGCTGATTATCGCGGTATTGTTCGCTATTGCCGAACTGGTCGTGCCGGGAGTGTTCCTGATCTGGTTGGCAGCAGCGGCCGCGATGACGGGCACGATTATGCTGGTGGTCGATGTTCCGGTCCCGCTTCAATTCCTGCTATTTGGCGCTTTCGCGATCGCCTCGACATGGTTCGGGCGGCGCTGGTATCTCAAAAGCGAAACACCCAGCGCCGACCCGCTGCTCAATGACCGCTCTGCCCGTATGGTCGGGCAAACAGTCACGGTCGTTGACCCCGTCTCTGCCAATGGTGGCCGCGTTAAAGTCGGCGACGGCGAATGGCCCGCACGTGGGCCGGTCCTTAAAAAAGGCACGATTGGCCGAATCGTGGCGGTCAACGCCGGGGTGCTACAGATTGAAGCAGTGGAACCGGATTAGAGTTAGGACACATTGCGCCAGAAAAGTATTTGGCGACCACAAAACGCAATTTACGACGCGATTTTGTTCCCAATTTGGCTATAACGTTACCTTCATATCACCTCGGCCAAAATTCCTTTTAACTTCGCCAGAGCCGCTTTCTTAATCTGGCACACCCGTGCCGCACCAATATCCATCGTTTGCCCGATTTCCTCCAGGTTCATTTCCTCGACGAAATAGAGCTGCAGGATCATCGCCTCACGCTCCGGCAATGTACCGATGGCTTTGGTCAAAGCGGCCTGCATATCTTCCGCCTGCATGCCGCCATCCGGCGCGTTGCCCGGATCGGCGAACCATAAATTGTGATCGGAGTAAACCGCATCAATCGCTTCGGTGCGGACCGCCTCGGCATTGACCTTGGCTTCCGCAAAGGCCGCCGGGGACATACCCATTTCCACGGCCAGTTCGCTGTCGTCGGGCGTCCGCGCGAGCCGTTGTTCCAGTACACAGCGCGCTCTCGCTAGGGCCTTGCCAAACTCCATGGCGCTGCGCGTCAGCGTACTGATCTGACGCAGGTGATCGATCATTGCCCCGCGCACCCGCAATTTGGCATAGTTGGTAAAGCCAAGCCCGCGATCTTCAAAACCGCGCGCCGCCTCTATCAACGCGACCATACCAATCTGAATCAGGTCTTCAACTTCGATACTCTGCTGCACCCGG
>JBGSLY010000046.1:0-2821 GCA_041740435.1 Parasphingorhabdus sp. | reverse complement strand
TGGCCACCACAACAGCATCGCTTTCGACAGCAAAATAGCCGGTAAATTCGCTTGCTCCCTCGCGCTCGGCTATGTCGAACCACAGATTGTCGGAAACCTGTTCGCCTGAACCCTTCCAAGCAGCGCGAGCAGCGGCCTTTTGCACCGCCATTGCGGCGTCAAATCCAGCACGGTCCACCGTCATTGACCGTGCGCGCAGAGCATCCTCGGTCAAATCATAGGGGAAACCATAGGTGTCATAAAGCTTGAACGCCGCCTCCCCCGGTAAAGGTTCACCGGGTTGCAATCTGGCAATCTCCGCATCCAAAAGCTTGAGGCCGTTTTCGAGCGTCCGGCGAAAGGCAATTTCCTCTCGCAGCAAGCTTTCCTCGATCAAGGGTTGAGCGCGCAGCAGTTCAGGATACGCACCGCCCATTTCGCGCACCAGCGCCGGGACCATGCGGTGCATCAGCGGGTCACGCGCGCCTAGCAAACGGGCATGGCGCATCGCTCGGCGCATAATCCGGCGAAGTACATAGCCGCGCCCTTCGTTGCTGGGCATGACGCCGTCGGCGATCAAAAACGCGCAGGAGCGCAAATGGTCGGCAACCACACGGTGGCTAGCCTGAGCCTCCCCCTCGGCGCGGGTGCCGGTGAGGCCAATGGATTCAGCGATGAGGGACCGAAACAGGTCAATTTCGTAATTGTCATGCTGCCCTTGCAACACCGCTGCGATCCGCTCCAGCCCCATGCCGGTATCGATGCTGGGTTTAGGCAGTGACAAGCGGGTGCCGTCCGCTTGCTGATCGAATTGCATAAAGACCAGATTCCAGATCTCGACAAACCGGTCACCGTCTTCATCGGGCGAACCGGGCGGGCCACCGGGAATATGATCGCCATGATCATAGAAAATTTCGCTGCATGGGCCGCAAGGGCCAGTATCGCCCATCGACCAGAAATTATCAGATGTTGCGATGCGGATAATCCGCTGCTCCGGCAAACCGGCTATCTTACGCCACAGGTCAAAAGCCTGATCATCGTCGTGATAGACGGTGACGGTCAGTTTAGCAGGGTCAATCGCCCACTCACCAGTAATCAGCGACCAAGCATGGTGGATTGCTTCTTCTTTGAAATAATCGCCAAACGAGAAGTTGCCAAGCATTTCAAAAAATGTGTGGTGCCGGGCGGTGTATCCAACATTGTCGAGATCATTGTGCTTGCCGCCCGCCCGAACGCATTTTTGCGACGATGTCGCCGTCGAAAAGCTGCTCTTCTCAAGCCCGGTGAAATAATTTTTGAACGGTACCATGCCCGCATTGACGAACATCAGTGTCGGGTCATTGTGCGGAACCAGCGGACTGGACGCAGCGACATGATGGCCGTTGCGGGCGAAATAATCGAGGAAACTGCGGCGGATATCGTTGGTCGAGGTCATAATCGCGACTTAGGTGAGCGGCGATGCGCTGGCAAGTGGCAACCGCAAGGCCCTATCATGTCCGATGATTTCGGCTGATGAGATCGGCCATTTCGCGCACCAGCTTGGCCGCCAAAATCGCGGTCCGTTCATGCTGGTCGAAACGTGGGTTAAATTCGACAATATCAGCACCAACAATCGGTGCCGATTGCCGCGCCAGTACTGCCAGCAATTCCCGAACCGTCAGCCCGCCGGGCTCGGGATGCGAAACGCCGGGGGCTTCCGACGGGTCAATGCCGTCCATGTCGATGCTGATATAGAGCGGGCCGGACAATATGGGCACAGATTCTGGCGTAAAACCGGCCATCGGGAGGACCGTTATTCCAAATTTCTGCGCTTGTTCGCGGCAATGTCGGTTCATGGTTCGGATACCGATCTGCACATGGGACGCGCAACAGCCATTTTCCCAAATCCGGGCGAAGGGAGAGGCGTGCGAGCGCGGATTGCCTTCGAAATCGTGATAAATATCGGGGTGCGCATCGAAATGCAGAATATGGAGCGGTCCGTGCACCCGGGCTAGAGCTGTGACGACCGGCAGGCTGACGGCATGGTCGCCGCCAATACACAGCGGTATTTCGCCATTGTCTGCGCATTGCTGCACCGCCGCCTCAATCAACGCATCGTCGGCGGCAACGTCATCATCGGAAAGCGGCAAATCACCGCGATCGACAAGCACAATGTCCAACCCAATTTCCCGACCGGATTCGCAGGCCAGATTGCCTCTGTTACTCGATAAGGCTTGGCGAATGGCATGTGGTGCTAGGGCCGGTCCCCGCGCGAAAGAGCTGTTCTGATCGGTGGGCAGTCCCAAGAGACAAACAGAAATGGTCATGCACTTTCCCCCATGCTCAACTAGGTATCAGTTCGGCTCAAAAAGCTATATCAAAAATAGGCCGCCCTCCGGGGGACGGAAGGGCGGCCTTAAGCCATTGCCGGCTATTCAGGGTGATGACCGGCAATGACTCTTTTCAGTCTCTCCCGCCGCTGCAAAACGCCTCGCGGAAGACAACAGCCAAAGTTCTAGATATCCAAGTCCTCGTCTTCATCCGAAACGGGACCGGTCATCATTTCCTCTGCAACCGCATCCTTTTGGCCGCGAATCCGGGTTTCGAGTTGGTCCATCATATCGGGGTGGTCGAGCAGGAAGCGTTTGGCGTTCTCCCGGCCCTGCCCGATGCGGACCGAGTCGTAAGAGAACCAAGCGCCAGCCTTTTCCACCAACCCGGCCTTAACTCCCAAGTCGATGATCTCGCCAACCTTGGAAATGCCCTGACCATACATGATATCGAATTCAACCTGCTTGAACGGCGGAGCGACCTTATTTTTGACGACCTTCACCCGGGTGGTAGTGCCGACAATATCTTCCCG
>JBGSLY010000045.1:0-1949 GCA_041740435.1 Parasphingorhabdus sp. | reverse complement strand
CGCTTTTCTAATTTAGAAAAGGGCCGCCCATTGGGTGGCCCTTTTTTATGCCCTTGGTTCTGGCGGCTTTAGTGGGTAAAAGTAGGCTATGACATTGCCCTCCATCCGAACGCCATCGATATTGATATTTGCCCTTTTGTCCGCCTGCGGGGCGGCGGAAAATGATCCCGGCCCCGGAGGAGTGACCGTCGGCGAAGCCCGCGCGCTAGATCAGGCCGCGAAGATGCTCGATGAGCGCAGCACTGGTGCCGTGCCTTTACCGCCCAGCGCGCCCACCAAGGCTAACCCGGAGCAACCTGAAAAAACAAAATCCAAAGCGGCAGAATAATTACACTACCGGCGATGGTGATAGGCGATGGCGCGGGTGATAGCCTGCATGAACTGCATCCTGTCGGCCACCGGCGCGGTGGTGTCAGCAAGCATGACAACGACGGCATAGCGCGTACTATCGGGCGCGATCATGATGCCGACGTCATTATATCCCGTTGAAACCGCACCCAAAATCTGTCCGGTACCGGTTTTGTGCAGGAACTCCCAATCGAGCGGTACTCCGGCCTTTAGACGGTTCGGGCCGCTTTTGGTCCGTTTCAAAGTGGCGATCAGCAATCGAGTCGAGTTTTCCGACAAAAGTTCACCGCGTGCCAAACGATCTAGGGCGGAAGCGATGGCAATTGGACTGGCGCCATCCATCGGATCGGCCAGATAGGCATTGAGGGCCCTTTGCCGGGTTTCGAATGGGACATTGGCACGGGCGGAATAAAATGTACGGCCCGCCGACAGGTTTTGACGCCATTCCATTCCGGCGATGCGGCTTTGCAATAATCTTTCCCCCGGTCCGAAGCGGATTGCGCCAAGGTTCATGCGGGAAATATAATCGCGCACCGCATCCGGCCCGCCGGCATGGCGCAGTAAGCTGTCGTTCGCGGTATTGTCACTTTCGGTCAGGGATTTATCGAGCAGCGTGTAAACGGTCTTGGTCACCGCCCCTTGCGCCTCTACTTCTGCGGCAAGCGGTTGATGGAATAATGTAAGGTCATCGCGAGATATGCGGATCGGGTCCGACAAAGCGGCCTGTCCGCGATCAACTTTGTCGAGCAGCGTCATGGCGACCCATAATTTTGACACGCTCTGCTGCGGAAACAGTTGGTCTCCGCGATGGTGGATCGTCCAATTCCCATCAATGCGCCGCACGGCAATTCCGGTCCGTCCGGGAAATCCGCGCCATAGGTCGGCTATCTCTGCCTCCAAGGCCGCCGGGGCGCGGTTATTGTACGATGGCATCGGCGGGGGCGGGACATAATTTGGCCGGTATTCGCTTTGACGCGCGGGTTGCTGTTCGCTCTGGCGCGGTGTTGTGCACGCTGCCGTTGCCGCCAGAGCGGTCAGAGCCAGCAGATGGCCGACTGATTTTTGTATATTGGTCATTCGCATCAGCATGCTTTGGCTTGTAACGCATTGCCTGCGCGAGGGAAGAGCGTTCGCGCCAAAAATGCGGTCAACGATTCTCGGCTCAGGACAAGCTGAGCGCAGGATGCGGGTTACTCCTTGGAAAGGCCGAAATTGAGCCTTCGGCTGACCGAATAATCCATGATGTTGACAACGAAATAGGAGAGGAACCAGCGCAACCGGGTCAAAAGCGTTGCCCGCTGCTTGTGTGTTTCCTCCTCCACCCGTTCACTTTTGCGATCAAGATTATCGATCAGGGATCGGGCCTGATTGGCAAACTCAGCGTTCTCGATCCGCAGCATAAGTTCGAAATTGATGAACAGGCTGCGGGCATCGAAATTGGCCGAACCAATATAAACGGCGTCATCGATGACCAGCAGTTTGCAATGAAGCCGGTCAGGCTGATATTCCGCAATCTGTACGCCGCGTTTCAACATATATCCGTACAGCAGCCGCGCTGCGCCAATTGTCGCCCCATTGTCGGTTTTACCAGCCAGGATCAG
>JBGSLY010000044.1:0-3555 GCA_041740435.1 Parasphingorhabdus sp. | reverse complement strand
GCAGCGCATCAAGATCGCGATGAATCGGCAGAATGAGCGGGCAAGTTTCTGCTATGGCAAAATTATCAGGATGTATCGAAACGCCTTGACCGCGCAGCTTGGCGACCTCTTCCTGCAAATGCCAGGGGTCGAGCACCACGCCATTGCCAATCACCGATAATGCACCGCGCACGATTCCCGATGGCAGCAATGAAAGCTTATAAACCTGATCGCCGACCACCAGCGTATGGCCGGCATTATGCCCACCTTGAAAGCGGACCACGACATCGGCGCGCTCCGATAGCCAATCAACAATCTTGCCTTTACCCTCGTCGCCCCATTGCGCGCCGATCACTGTTACATTGGCCATTCATTCGTCCTAAGCTGCTTGCCGGCGGTCAATAGGCGACGAGCCGCGCGCCGTCCAGCCAATGTGTACACCCCTGTCGCAGCCCGGAATTTTCATCGTCCAGCGCGGCAATCGTAACCCATCCTTCGGCCCGCAGACGGGCAGCCATAGATTGGTCGCAGGCCTTTGGCAGAAAAACCCGCCGTTGATCGGCTGCGCCAAGTCCGGAGTCGATTAACGGATCGGGATAGAAAGAAAAGCCGACCGCTGCTTCCGTTTCGCCATCTCCGCAAATCTGGTAACTACCACCCCGGCCAAGCGCATGGGCAAATCCGCGTGCGTAAAAGGTGAACCCAATCCAGCTTTGATATTCAAATCCGTGCCGCTCGGTCGGGTCGAGGGTAATTTGCACTTGATCATCAATCGAGGCGGCAACATGCGCCATCCCGTCCAGACGCGATTGGAGAATGCCCGTCTGGTCAAAAGTGCGCAACCGCTCCATTGCGGAGTCGAATGGTCCTGTTGCCTCGATCAACGGCAAATAGGCCTCCGCGCCAAGCGCAACCAAGCCGCCTGCGTCCTTCATATCAAGCTCGCGCACGACATCTTCGTGTACGGATTCGGGTAACGGCAATGGCCCGTTTGACAAACAAGCGATCAGGTCAGGCAGCGTGAAATCCACGGTGATATCCGTGAGGCCAGCACTGCGCAGCGCTTCGACCGCTACGCTGACAATCTCGCTGACGGCCGCCACCGAATCGGAACCAATGAGCTCGGCTCCAATTTGTTGACGCCCCCGTTCGGGCCGCAATTGAGTGCTGCGCAGGCGGAGGACCGGTCCGGCATAGCTAAGGCGCAGCGGACGGGGATGACGCGCCATGCTGGTCATCGCAATGCGGCCGATTTGCATGGTCATATCGGGCCGGATTGCCATGCTATGCTGCGAAATCGGATCGACAAAACGAAGCAGATTGCGGCTGTCCGCACCGTTCATTTGCGCGCGCAAGCTGTCCTCAAATTCCGCAAGCGGCGGGTCAACGCGTTCATAGCCATGGCTGGCCAATGTATCGAGCAAGGTGCGGGTAACTTGCGACGCGGCGAGCGCAAAGGGCGGAAGCCGGTCGCGAAAGCCTTCGGGAAGCAAGGTAGAGGCGTTGGTGTTCATAATCGCAACATTCTTCCCCTGACCGAAAGGGGCAGGGACGTTGTCCCTGCCCGAGGTGCTCTCAATTCGCAAGCCTGCTAAAAACGCAAAGCCTTGACGGTTTTCACGCCTTGCAGCTGGCAAATCTGCCACAAAACCGGTTCGGGAATGGGCGCATCCATGGAAAGCAACAATATGGCTTCACCGCCAGCACTGCGTCTGCCCAGGTGGAAGGTACCGATATTCAGGCCCGCTTCGCCCAAGCACGACCCGATGCGACCGATAAAGCCCGGTGCATCCTCGTTAACGATATACAGCATATCCCCGGCTAGATCGGCTTCAACCTTGATACCAAACATCTCGATCAAGCGCGGAGCAGCGTTGCCAAACAGGGTACCTGCAACGGATTTCTCGCCTTCTTCGGTCTGTACCGATACGCGAAGCAAAGTGTGATAGTCTCCTTCGCGCTCGTGCCGGATTTCCCGAACATCGAGTCCGCGCTCTTTGGCCAGAAATGGAGCGTTAACCATGTTCACGGTGTCGCTGTACCGCCGCATTAGGCCGGTTAGAACCGCGCCAACAATCGGCTTGATATTCAGCTCTGCCGCAGCCCCTTCTACTTCGACCGAAATCTGGGTCAGATTGTCATGGGCCAATTGCCCAATCAGCGAACCCAGGTTTTCGGCAAGTTGCATGTACGGCCGTACTTTGGGCGCTTCTTCCGCAGACATACTTGGCATATTGAGCGCGTTGGTGACGCCGCCGCTCATCAGATAGTCGGACAATTGCTCTGCTACTTGAATAGCAACATTGACCTGAGCCTCGTCGGTCGACGCGCCCAGATGCGGGGTGGAGATGAAGTTGGGAGTGCCAAAAAGCGGAGACTCTTTTGCCGGCTCTTGCGCAAAAACATCGAGCGCGGCGCCGCCGACTTGACCCGAGTCGAGAGCCGCCTTCAAAGCCGCTTCGTCAATCAGGCCGCCGCGCGCGCAGTTAATAATCCGAACGCCGGGTTTGCACTTGGCCAAAGCTTCTGCCGAGAGAATGTTGCGCGTCTGATCCGTGAGCGGCGTATGCAGGGTGATGAAGTCGGCGCGGACCAGCAATTCATCCAGCGTGACCTTTTCAATCCCCAGATCAATGGCGCGTTCGGGGGTTAGAAACGGGTCAAAGGCCACAACCTTCATCTTGAGTCCCAGCGCACGGTCGGCAACAATCGATCCGATATTTCCGGCACCGATCAGGCCAAGCGTTTTGCTGGTCAGCTCCACGCCCATGAACCGGTTCTTTTCCCATTTTCCGGACTGTGTAGAGGCATCCGCCTCTGGCAGTTGCCGTGCCAGCGCGAACATGAGCGCAATGGCATGCTCTGCGGTGGTGATGCTGTTGCCGAACGGCGTGTTCATAACAACCACACCCTGAGCCGAAGCCGCGGGAATATCGATATTGTCCACCCCAATACCGGCACGGCCGACGACCTTCAAATTCGTCGCTGCTTCCAGAATGGCTTTTGTGACTTTGGTGGACGACCGGATGGCCAAGCCGTCATATTCGCCGATGATCGCCATCAGCTCTTCGGGGGTCTTACCAGTAATTTCATCGACCTCGACGCCGCGTGCTCGAAAAATTTCGGCAGCTTTGGGGTCCATTTTGTCGGAAATAAGGACTTTAGGCATATATAATTCCTGTAGATTTCGCCTGCGCGGCGGCAGGCCGTATGAAGGATAAAGAAAGGTCGCGAAGGCCGATCAAGACCAATGCGCGCTAGCCGATCTCGGATTGGACCTGTGCGTATGCCCATTCGATCCACGGCAATAGGCGCCGGATGCTCTCTTCCTCGACCGTTGAACCAACCCATATGCGCAGGTTGGGCGGCGCGTCACGGTAACCGTTGAAGTCATAGGCGACGTCCATCTTTTCCAGCATGCTGGCAATTTTCTTCGGCACATTGGGCTTTTGTTCGTCGCTAAGCGAGTCAAACCATTCGCCTTGAAACACCATACAAATACCGGTATTGGTCCATTGGGCCGGGTCGCTGACCATATTGCGCAGCCATGGTGTGGCCGCAATCCAGTCATGGACG
>JBGSLY010000043.1:0-3941 GCA_041740435.1 Parasphingorhabdus sp. | reverse complement strand
CCGGTGGACCGTGCTGCTCTGCCGTTGGGGCAAATCCTGAAAATGGATTGCATTGAGGCGATGCGCGGGCTTCCTGACAATTGCATCGATATGGTGTTTGCCGATCCACCTTATAATCTGCAACTCGGCGGCGATTTGCATCGGCCTGATGGCAGTCAGGTGGATGCAGTCGATGATGACTGGGACAAGTTCGACACCTTTGCCACCTATGACGCCTTCACCCGTGCCTGGCTGCGCGAAGCACGGCGGATTTTGAAACCCAATGGCTCGCTCTGGGTCATCGGCAGCTATCATAATATTTTCCGCGTCGGGACCGCGGTGCAGGACTTAGGCTTTTGGGTGCTCAACGACATTATCTGGCGCAAAGCCAATCCGATGCCCAATTTTAAGGGGACGCGCTTTACCAACGCGCATGAAACGCTGATCTGGGCGGCGATGAGCGAGGATGCGCGCTATACTTTTAACTACCGGGCGATGAAGACGCTCAACGACGAGCTGCAGATGCGCAGCGACTGGGTCATGCCGATTTGCGGCGGGCAGGAGCGGCTGAAACGCGGCGGGGTCAAGGCGCATCCGACGCAAAAGCCGGAAGCCTTGCTGTACCGCATCATGCTGGCGACCACCAACAAGGGCGACATCGTGCTCGACCCGTTTTTCGGTACAGGCACCACTGGCGCGGTTGCCAAACGGCTGGGCCGCGAATGGATTGGATGCGAGCGGGAAGATATTTACTGTGATGTGGCTGAAGAACGGATTGCTGCCGCGCTGCCGCTCGACGAAAGTGCGCTGACCACCATGCAATCGCCCAAGTCGCAGCCGCGCGTCGCCTTTGGCACTTTGGTCGAAACCGGCTATATCCAGCCCGGTGCGGTGCTCTATGACCGCAAGCGCAAGTGGCAGGCGGTGATCCGCGCCGATGGTTCGCTGCTGCACAAGGGGGTTGAGGGGTCAATTCACAAAATCGGCGCGGCGGTGCAGAAAGCCCCGAGTTGCAACGGCTGGACCTTCTGGCACTATATGGACGGCAAGGACATGCGGCCGGTGGACGATTTGCGCAAAACCTATCTGTTAGCGACCGAGCCGTGAGTTTGGCGGAAATTGGCGGCGATGCCCGCCTGTACCTCAAGCCCGCCGGTCTGCTTGACAGCCCGCAATTTTACGATGAACAAAACCGGCGGCTGGCGGGCGGGATGCTGTGGTTCAGCCAGGTTGAGCTATGCGCGGTCGAAGGGGGCCGGGTTTCGCATCGCGCGCTGATCCCGGTGGAGCAGTTTGACGAGGTGATTGCGGAGCTTCCCGAACATCATCACAGCCGCGCGCAAACGCTATTGGCCAACATTACCCGCACCCATGCGCCGCTGACCTGCGGTGAACGCACGCTGCGTTTTGACCAGCCGCAGGTGATGGGAATTTTGAACATGACCCCGGACAGTTTTTCCGACGGCGGCAAATGGGGCGGCGACCCCGAACGCGCTGCTGATGCCGGATTTGCGATGTCGACCGCCGGAGCCTCGATTATCGACATTGGCGGCGAATCGACTAAGCCCGGTGCGACGGAGGTTTGGGAAGGCGATGAAATCAAGCGCGTGGTGCCGGTGATCGAACGGCTGCGTCAATCGGGCGCGGTGCTGTCGGTCGACACCCGCAAGGCGGCGGTAATGGAGGCGGCGATCGCGGCGGGTGCGCAGGTCATCAACGACATCTCCGCGCTGCTGCATGATCCCCGTTCGCTAGAGGTCGTCCAGGCTTCGGGCTTACCCGTAATCCTGATGCACGCGCCGTCGGCGGGCAAAGACCCGCATGCAGGTCCGGGATATGGGCAAGTGGTGTTCGATATTTTCGACTGGCTGGAGGCGCGGATTGCCGAAGTGGTGGCAGCGGGAATTGATCGCAGCCGGATCATCGCCGACATCGGAATCGGCTTTGGCAAGTCGCTGTCCGACAATCTGGCGCTGATCAACACTATTGCGCTCTTTCATGGGCTAGGGCAGCCGATGGTGCTGGGGGTTAGCCGTAAACGGATCGTTGGCGCTCTGGCGGGTGAGGCTCCGGCGGACAAGCGGCTCGGTGGCTCGATGATGCTCGCGGTTCGGGCGATGGAGCAAGGCGTGCAAATCTTGCGCGTTCATGATGTCCCGGAAATGGTCCAAGCAGTGCAGGTCTGGCGCGGCTTGCGCGATGCCGGGGTGACGGCGCGGGTTTAGTGAAGATTCATTCCGCTGCTGGTGCTGCGCGGTAATTGGCCAGACTTTCATCAACATGCGCCGTATTGGCCTCACGGAGTTTTGCCGCAGCTTCATCATACAGGAATGGCAGGAAAGCAAAGCGTTCCCCACGAGTTACCGGTGATACCTGATGCAACATGGAGCATGAAAAAACCAGCGCCGCTCCAACGGGCGGCTTGTAGCTTCGGGGGCCAAATTCGGGAAAGCTTATCTCTCCGCCGTCAAAATCGTGATTGAGGTTAACGGTCACAGCAAAGCGGCGGTGCGCGGTACCGGCGGTGGTATTGTCACGATGGGCGCGAAAATGCCCGGCTTCCTCTGCGCTATAGCAACAGACAATATAGCGTTCCATGCGGGTTACCTGAAAATGATGGATGCGGGCAATCTGCGGCACCACCCGGCGCAGGAAGCGGGCCTGGAGGTTTTTTTTTGCAGCGCTTGATCTTCGATCATAAAATCACGCCGCCGCTTGTGCGCGGGATCGGTGACCAGCCGGGTAATTCCGTCGATTTCACGCATGAACCCCGATGGCTGACCACCGTTGTGGCGATAGAGATCGATCAGCCGTTCACAGAATTCGGGTTCGATCACGCCGGGAATACACAGGATCGGCGGGCCCAAGGCTATGCCGCAATGTTCCCCCGGCCTTGGCAATTGCGCCAATGCGGCCAACAGTTGCGCGATGTCGCTCTGGTCCGGCTGAAAAGGGATATGCGCCACCACCCGCAATTCGGGATCGAGCACCATCCAGAACCGGCGATAGGCCAGTTGATCACCCGGCTGCTGATCTTTGGTGACCGCCCCATAGAGGCGGCTGATGGACAGGTCAAAGTCGAGCAGATAGCGCATTCCCGGATACCGCTCAGCAATCCGGTTTTCCTGTTCATCTTTAGGGTCGATTGTAACGCCGAAAAAACAGCCCATCATGTCATCAAAGAACGTCGGGTGATTGGCCACCGCTGCAATTGCCGCCCGGGCGTGATCGTCGCCAGCTGTTCCCAGAAAGCCGAGCACGATATACCGGCCCGCCGCAACATCAAAACTGTAGCGTGGATTTGCCAGCGAACGCTGCTTGAACCAGGGCGCGGGGTCGCCGGGAAGAACAACAGCAAAATCGGAATTTGCAGGGACGGTCGCCATCGGCGCAGACTATTGGCGTGAGCCGGTTCCGGCAAGGAAAAATCTGTCCAGGCTCGGCAAGCGTCTTGTTTGAAGGACGGTTCTGACTTAGTTTTCGCTCATGTCGGTCAAAATTTCTTTGGGCAACGCGCCAATACCAACAAGCGCGAATGCGATGCTCCTGCCGGGATCAGATGCCGATGCGATCGGGCGCTGGGGTGATATTGGCCGCACTTCGCTGGATGCAGCACCGAAAGTGACGCGGATCAAGACCGATGTGTTTGAAATCTATGCGATGCCGGGATTTGTCAGCGCGGCGGAGGCGGCAGAGCTGATCGCGCTGATTGATACGGATGTGAAGCCGTCGCTGGCCTTAAAAGGCGGGCAGAACGCGACCCATCGGACCAGTGAAACCTGCCGCCTCGCTGCTGATAATCCTTTGGTCAAGGCGGTTGAGCAGCGGATGTGCGCACTGACAGGCATCGACAATGCTTTTGCGGAAACTGTGCAGGGGCAGCGCTATTCTGAAGGCCAGCGCTTTGGCATTCACAACGATTATTTTGCCGCCGGTCAATCCTATTCGCAGGCGGTCGCCGA
>JBGSLY010000042.1:0-5149 GCA_041740435.1 Parasphingorhabdus sp. | reverse complement strand
CCGGATATTGGACGGTCTGCCGCGCTTGCCGGTCTTGAATTTTCCCGGTTTTCCAACTTTTCGCTCCACTCGCCCTCGCGCCATCGGCATATGGTTCGCGCCTTCGGGAAGCTCGAACATTAGGCCGCCGCTGACCGGGTCGGAATGGATTAGGCGCAGAGGCAGGCGTTGGCCGATGTGATAGCTATCTCCGCTGCTTTGTCCGGTCAGGGTCTGGCTGCTCTCATCATAGGCGAAATATTCCGCGCCCAGTGTTGACGCTGGGACAAGACCATCGCCGCCCAATCCCTCCACCGTCGCGAAAAAGCCAAAGCCTTGCACCCCGGTGATCCGGCAATCGAGTGTTTGACCAATGAGGCCCGACAGGTGGTGCGCGATATAGCGGTCGAGGGTTTCGCGCTCGGCCATCATCGCGCGGCGCTCGGTGCCGCTGATCGCCTCGGCGATCTGTTCGATCCGGGCGATATTCTGCTCCGACAGACCGGATTTGCGGGGGATGTCAACGTGGCGCGGTGCGGGTTGCTCCAGACCATAGGCCGTCACCAAAGCGCGGTGAACGATCAAGTCGCTATAGCGCCGAATGGGCGAGGTAAAATGCGCGTAGCTGCCCAGATTGAGCCCGAAATGCCCCAGATTGTCGGGGTGATAATAAGCCTGTGTCTGGCTGCGCAGGATTTGCTCCATGATCTGTGGGCGAACCGTATCGTCGTCTATCCGGTCGATCAGACGATTGAAGGTCGCCGGACTAATTACCTGCCCCAGCGCAAATTCCATGTCGAATTGCTTAAGATATTCCTTCAGCGCCACCAGCTTTTCCCGCGACGGGGTTTGATGGACACGGTAAATCAACGGGGACTTTTTCGCCTCCAATGCCTTGGCCGCTGCGACATTAGCGGCGATCATGAAATCCTCCACCACCCGGTGCGCGTCTAGCCGTTCGCGCACGCCGATTTCGACGATCTTGCCCGCGTCGTCGAGCACCACCTTCTTTTCGGGAAGGTCGAGATCAAGTGGCTCACGGTGGTCGCGCGCTTTGGCGAGCAAGCCCCAACAGGCCCATAATGGTTTGAGGGCAATGTCGAGCAGGTCATGTCCAGTACCGGTATCGATCGCCGCCTGCGCTTGCTCGTACGGGATGTTGGCGGCAATGCGGACCAGTGCGCGGGTAAAGCGGAACGCGGTGACCTTGCCGCCCTTGTCGATGGTAAGATGACAGACCAGCGCCGCCCGGTCTTCCCCAGCGCGCAGCGAGCATTTGTCCGCCGATAGCGCCTCGGGCAGCATCGGCACCACCCGGTCGGGGAAATAAACGCTATTGCCGCGCTTCACTGCCTCCCGGTCGAGCGCGCTGTCGGGTCGGACATAATAAGACACATCGGCAATCGCGACCAGCGCCTGAAAGCCGCCCGCATTGACCGGATTGTCATCGGCCTGCGCCCAGATCGCGTCATCGAAATCGCGGGCATCAACAGGGTCTATCGCCACGATGGGCAGCGCACGCAGGTCTTCGCGCTTGTCGGTGGTCAGTGGCAGATCGGTGACCAGCTCTGCCTCGGCCAGCGTCCGGTCATCAAACACATTAGGAATATCAAATTTGGCAATCGCGATCAGGCTGAAACTTCTCGCCTCAAATGGATCGCCGATAACTTTGGTGATCCGTGCGGTGATACGCGGCGGGCGGCCCGATTGCTCGGCCTCGACCAATTGTCCGGCGCGGGCCTGCCCTAAATCGGATATCGGCGTCGATCGGCGGATTTTCTTGTCGACGGGTTTCAGCCAGAGCCGGTCCCGTTCGTCCTTCTCGACCACGCCCAGCATCAACTCGCTGCCCGCCGCCAGCTTTTTCATGACATGGGCAATATGCCCCTGCCCCGCCGCTTCGGTCCGCGCCAATATCCGGTCGCCGATGGCCAGTGCGGAACGCCGCCCAACCTGTTTGACGCGCAGCAGCGGCGGCGGGCTGTTCTCCGCCTCCCACCGGTCGGGTACGGCGAGCGCCTCATTGCCATCAAAGCCGGTGATCCGCAGCACAGTGACCTTGGGCACCCCGCCCATTTTGTGAAAGGCCCGGCCCGGTGCCAGATCAACCAGCCCTTCGTCGGTCATTTCCTTAAGCAACGCCTTCAGCGCCACCTTCTCCGCCCCGCGCAGGTGAAAGGCGCGGGCAATCTCGCGCTTGCCAGCGGGTATGTCGCTTTTTTCGATGAAATCGAGGATCTGTTGGCGAGTGGGGAGGCCGGTGGGATGGCTCACCATGATTGTCGGATAGCTTGGGCGTATCGCCTATAGCCTTGCTTGGGCGTATCGCCTATAGCCTTGCTCATCCGTCGTCATTGCGAGCGCAGCGAAGCAATCCAGTGTTTCCGGTTGCGGCTCTGGATTGCTTCGCTGCGCTCGCAATGACGATATCCGATCGATTTCCATTATGCCCTCTTCACTCCTTCGCGTCTTCGCGCGAACAAAATGCCTAATACGTCCGCCCAATCAGTATCCGTTCCACCGCCGGTGCGCCGGTAAAGAAGCACGGCCCATCGGCGGGCGCTGAACCCAACGGGGCGTTGCGCATGGTGAGTTTGAGGGTTTTGAGCTTTTCGACAATTTGCGTGAGCGCCGCGCCTGTGGGCCGTGCCCATTGCACCTCGACCCAGCCTTTGAACTTCGCTTCATCGCCTTGGAAATGGGCCGCCAGATCGCTGATATCGCGGCGGATATTGGCTTCCATCCGTGCTTTGGCCTCTGCATATAGTCCAGACTGGATGTCCTCCAGCATCGCCCCCGCCGTAGCCATACATTCATCACGCGGCGTGAAGGCCGTCGCCAGCTTGCCATCATCTTTGTACAACCGGTCGCGGCGCAGCACGGCAGCTTTGCCTTCCGCAACATCGCGCGGACCGACTTCGATGATGATCGGTGCGCCCTTTTTGACCCAAGCCCAGCGCTTGTTCGATGCCTTGATCGCCTTTGTATCGAGCAACACGCGCAGCGGCTCGCCAAACGCGCTTTGCTTTAGCAATTCCATTCGCAGGCTGCGGCAATATTCCAGCACCGCTTCATCCTCGGGCGTTTCGCGCAGCATTGGCACGATCACGATCTGGTGCGGTGCAATTTGCGGCGGACAGCGCAGGCCATCGTCGTCGCCATGGGTCATGATGACCCCGCCAATCATCCGGGTCGACACCCCCCAACTGGTGGTATGCGCAAATTGCTGACCGCCGTCCTTGTCCTGATATTTGATGCCCGATGCTTCGGCAAAACCGGTACCCAGATAGTGCGAGGTACCTGCTTGCAGCGCCTTGCCATCCTGCATCATCGCTTCAATGCTATACGTCGCGACGGCCCCAGGGAAACGCTCATTTTCCGGTTTTTCGCCTGCCACGACAGGCATAGCCAAAGGCCCTTCCGCAAAGGCGCGGTACATTTCGAGCGCGCGCAGCGTCTCGGACATCGCATCTGCCTTGTCGACATGCGCGGTATGGCCTTCCTGCCAGAGAAATTCGCTGGTCCGCAAAAACATTCGGGTCCGCATTTCCCAGCGAACGACATTGGCCCATTGATTAACGAGCAGCGGCAGGTCGCGCCAAGATTGTACCCAGCGGCTCATCGCCGCGCCGATGACCGTTTCCGATGTCGGACGAACGACCAAAGGCTCTTCCAGCTTGGATTCCGGATCGGGGACCAGTTTGCCCTTGCCGTCACTGACCAGCCGGTGGTGCGTCACCACCGCCATTTCCTTTGCAAAACCCTCGACATGGTCCGCTTCTTTTTCGAAGAACGACAGCGGAATGAACAGCGGGAAATAGCAGTTCTCGACGCCCGCCGCCTTGATCTCGGCGTCCATCAATTTCTGGATCCGTTCCCACATGCCATAGCCCCAGGGGCGGATGACCATACAACCGCGCACACCCGATTCCTCGGCCAGATCGGCTTGCTGGATTACCTCTTGATACCAGGCGGCAAAGTCTTGTTCCCGGGTGACCGAAAGGGCATTTTTCTTCACGGTTTTTCTTTCATTCGAAGGACGGGCAGATCAGTCGCCCAATTGATCGAGACGCGATTGGATAGCCGCCAACTGTGCTTTCAACTCGCGAATTTCATCGGCCTTGGTTTCGGTCTCAGCTTCCGCTTCGACCTCGTCTTCAGGCTCATTGCTGTTGTCGGCGGAATCATTGCGCCGACTGGGCCAAGCTTTATCGATCACGGTGCCCAATGGACTGGCGCGCCATGCCTTTTCAATCGCTTCCTGAAACTGCTTCTGGTTGCGTACCGCCATTTTACCGAGCGGATTTTTGCTGAGCGCTTCTTCCACGCTGTGCTGAAACTGCTGCTGGTTGCGACGGAAATTGTCCATCGCCGCCTCCAGATATTGCGGCATCAAGGACTGCATCGAATTGCCGTACATCGAAATCAGCTGGCGAAGGAAATTGACGGGCAGTAGATTGCTGCCGCTGTTTTCAGCTTCGACGATAATTTGGGTCAGAACATTATGGGTAATGTCTTCGCCGGTTTTCGCATCGACGACCAAAAAATCGACATCCTCGCGCGTCATTTCTGCCAGGTTATCAAGGGTGATATAGTTGCTGGTTTGGGTGTTATAGAGCCGCCGGTTGGCGTATTTTTTTATGGTAATCGGTCCGGTCAGTTCGCCGGGTTTCATCTTGGCCATTGTCGTCTCCCACGAACCCGATGGCCCGCTCCAAAAAAATGCTGCACCCGCAATAGCGATTTTTGTGCAATGCCGCAACCAAGTCGATGAAGGGCAGGACTGGGAAAATGCTGCGCCGTTCGGGTGCAGCAAATTGCACAATCGCACCGCAGCATTTATTGCCAATAGCGCGTGTACCGCTGTCCCAAACCAGTCAGCAATTCATATTGCGACATGCCCGAAATTTGTGCGGCGTTGGGCAAATCGAAATCGCAGGTTAGCCAATCTCCCTCGATGAGATGGGGAGCGGAGTTAATATCGACAGCGGTCAAATCCATCGAAACCCTGCCGACAACTGGCAGCGTCTGCTCACCGTTCCGAAAGGTACCGCAATTGGAAAACCCCCGGAAATATCCGTCAGCATAGCCGATAGCGACAATCGCCAGCGTCATGTCGCGGTGCGCGGTAAAGGTCGCATTATAGCCCACCTGTTCGCCCGCTGTGATC
>JBGSLY010000041.1:0-3779 GCA_041740435.1 Parasphingorhabdus sp. | reverse complement strand
CGATATGGTCGAATACCGCCGGGTGCAGCGGATTGGCGGATACACAGGCATAGGTGTCGCCGTCCTGCCAGCGGATATGCGCTTCGATAGGGGAAAAGCCCGGTAATTGCATGAAGTGCAGTTTTTCGTGGTTGAGCCTCGTAAAGCACTGCATCCGGTATCCGGTTACCGACAAATCCAGCACCTTGATCGTGGTTTTGCCCAGCCCCGGTTCGCGGATCGACGCAGGAATATCGACATCGGCACGACCCGTAATACGCGCATCCCGCCGGGCAAGCCGCGCATCACGAAATATCCTGTTGGAATCTTCATACATATGCGTCGATGAATCCTGACGGTTGAAACGATACGGGAGTACCTTGATCACCGGGTGCAATAGCACGACATTTTTAGGATATGATTAACAACGAACGCCGGGAAGCGGGCTTTCCATTTGCAGGAAGGCCCGCTCCTTTTTCGTCGCAGTCTGCTTTAACTCAGTTAGCGATCAGGCCAATCAGCAGATACAGGATGATCGAACTGCCGAAACCCAGCAACGCCGCGGCGACAAAGGCGATCCGGATCAGGTTCGCATCCCAGCCGGTATAGTTGGCGATGCCCGAGCATACGCCCATGATCTTGCCATTGCCCTTGTCGAGCTGGAATTTGTTGCCGGAGGGAGAAGGTAGCTGTGTCATTGTTCGTGTCCTGTTGAATGAATGGGGGTGGTTGCCGAAACGCGTGGGGGAAAGGGTGGGAACGGTCCCGGCAACCCTGGGGGAAGAATTCTGGCGTTAAATTACCAGTGATGCTGCATTATGGGCCGCCGGGCCGACGCTGGCGCCGACGAACACGGCGGCGGACAGCAGGGCAGCGAAGGCAGATGCGAATACAGTGTTGAAGCTCTTGATGGTCATGTTGAATTCCTTTTGAAAATGGTGGGGTGATAAAACTGCGGGTCAGGCTTAGATAACCAAGCTGGCGACATTGTTGGCGGCCGGTCCAACGCTTGCGCCAACGAAAATGGCGGCGGAGACGATGGCGGCAAAAGCGGCTGCGAACGAGTTGTTGAGATTTTTGTATGACATGATAGGTTCCTTTGGGGTCTAAATTGGGCCTTCACAGCGTTCCTGCGAAGATGCCAATACCTTTGCACAGGCCGTGCCAGTTTTATAAAATACATTAATATCAATATGATAGGTATTTTTTGCATCTTGTGACAAACATGAACCTACCATGTATTAGGAAAATTTCCCATATTTTGGTTTCGCCGAATATGCCGGAATAGGGATGCTGCGCTCAGTGGGTCAGTTGACCGAGCCATGGATCAAACTGACGTGCCGTGCTTGGCACTATCGCCGCGCCTGTGTATGGCGCTGCGGATGCCGATTACGCGCCTGACTTTGGAAAATTTCCGCAACTACGGGCGGGCGCGGCTCGATATAGATGGCAATTTCGTGGTGCTGACCGGCAACAATGGGGCGGGCAAAACCAATATTCTGGAGGCGGTTTCGATGCTGGCGCCTGGCCGGGGCCTGCGCCGCGCCGCGCTGTCCGATATAGCGCGCAGCGATGGGCCCGGTGACTTTTCGGCTGCAGCACACAGCGGCCCGCATATCTTTGGAACCGGGATCGACGCGTCTGCTCCGCACCGACGTCTGACCCGGATCAACGGCAAAACCGCTGCGACCAGCGATCTTTCCGATTATCTGGCGATCATCTGGCTGACCCCGGCCATGGACCGCCTGTTCATTGAGAATGCCGCCGGACGGCGCAATTTTCTCGACCGGTTGGTGACCGCGCTTTTTTCCGGCCATGCCCGCGATGTTGCCCGTTACGAAAATGCACGGCGAGAGCGGGGGCGGCTGCTCGGGGATGACAAAGCGGTTGATCCGCGCTGGATCGACGCAATTGAATCGCAGATGGCCGAGGCCGGGACGGAACTCCATCTTGCCCGGACCAGGTTGATTGCAGCACTCAATCAGCAATTGCGGAGCGATGCCGGTTCGGTATTTCCTACCCCCGAGTTGACGCTTAGCGGCGAGGTTTTTTCAAGCGGCGCAGCCTTTGCATCAGCCCTCCGGCAAAATCGTCCGCGCGACCGGGCGGCGGGCCGCAGTCTGACGGGACCGCATCGCAGCGATCTTGTGATCCGCCATGCCGAAAAGGATCAGCCCGCATCGCAATGTTCGACGGGTGAGCAAAAAGCGATGCTGTTCGCCATTGTCCTCAGCCACGCCCAATTGATCGCGGATCGGTCCAATGCGCCGCCGGTGCTGCTATTGGATGAAGTGACCGCGCATCTGGACGCCCATCGCCGCGCCACTTTATTCTCTCGGCTGATCGACAGCGGCAGCCAGGTCTGGCTGACCGGAACCGATGCCGAGCTATTCACTGGCATTGGTGCGCCGCTTTGCCATTTTCACGTCAATGGCGGCAGACTGTCGCGGTTATAGGCGAAAATGCCATCTGTTGCTTGTAATATTCCCTGACACTTCATAGCAGAGGTGAAAGAGCCATTTTCAGAGCAGATTTCGGGGACAGTATATGCGCAAATTGGGCCTAATCGGCGGGATGAGCTGGGTTTCGACCGAGCTTTACTACCGGCGGATCAACAGCCAGATCCAGAAAAAACTGGGCGGCTATAACAACGCGCATCTGCTGATCGAAAGCGTCAATTTCAACGATTATGTCAGGCTACAGGCTGAGGATGACTGGGGCAAAGTGTCGGGCCTGATGCAGCGGTCGGCAAAACGGCTGGAAAAGGCGGGGGCGACCGCAATTCTGCTGTGCGCCAATTCCATGCACCGGGTCTATGATGATGTCGCGGCCAGCGTGGATATCCCCGTTCTGCATATTGCCGAATGCATCGGCGCCAAGATGAAAGCCGATGGCATCACGCAGGCAGCCATTATCGGCACGCGCAATGTGGTCACCGCATCCTGGTTTCGCCAACGCCTTGTCGGGCACGGGGTCAGCCTGATCCCGCCCGATCCCGAACGCGTGGCCGAAATTGACCGGATTATTTACGAAGAATTGATGATGGGACAGGCCACTCGCGCATCGGAACGGGTGCTGAAAACCCTGATCACCAACATTGCCAAGGAAAACGTCGAGGCGCTGGTGCTGGCCTGCACCGAACTGGTGTTGATCGTCGATCCCAAGGCCAATATCCTGCCGATATATGACAGCACCGAAATCCATGCCGATGCGGCGGTGGAGTGGATACTGGGTGGGGATTGATTAGCACCGCAAATTGCGGCACACTCTCCAACATGAGAAAATCATCCCTGTTCGCTGCCTTGATGACAGCCAGTCTGTTGGCATCGCCAACCCTGTCCAAAACCATTGCCATCGAGGCGGGGGAGCGTGCGCAGGAGCGTTTGCAGGAGGCTATGATCCTTGCCGAACCGGGCGATACTATCGATATAGGCGAAGGCGTGTTCGCGTTAACCGACGGCCTGTCACTCGATGTGAACGGCGTCACCGTACAGGGCAAAGGCATGGACAAAACTGTGCTGAGCTTCGCCGGACAGCTGGGTGCGGGTGAAGGCTTGCTGGTGACATCCGACGATGTGGTGCTGCGCGATTTTGCGATTGAGGACAGCAAGGGCGACGGCATCAAGTCCAAGGGGGCGGATCGAATCACCTATGATCGCTTGCGCGTCGAATGGACCGGCGGGCCGAAGGAAACCAATGGCGCTTACGGGATTTACCCGGTCGAAGCGCAAGATATATTGGTGCAGGACTCGGTAGTGCGCGGCGCATCCGACGCGGGCATTTATGTCGGCCAGTCGAAG
>JBGSLY010000040.1:0-8864 GCA_041740435.1 Parasphingorhabdus sp. | reverse complement strand
TGACCTCCTCGACCATCACCTTGAGCAACCCGGCATCGGACACAATGAGTCTGGACCTGTATCTCAGCGATTCGTCGTTGCTACTGACCGGTACGCCGAGCGCGCTGTATGTCGGCGGCATTCTGTCGGTTGGCGCCGATCAGGCTGACGGCCTGTACACCGGCCAACTGGAAGTCACTGCTGACTATCAGTAAGCTGGATCGACCGGTTCGCACCGGCCGGACGAAAACGACTTGCGCCCGCGCTGCCCTTGGCATGCGCGGGCGTTTGCCGTTGCAGCGCGGGCTTTGCGGTAAATTCGGACCATGGTTAGCGCTTTGGTAACCCTATTTTGCGACAGTGCTGGCCAATCCCGGACGACGGGGCATGATCCATTGCAAAGAGGACCAGCCATGGCATTTTTTCAGACAAAAACCGCGTTAAAACAAGGTATTGCCGCGATAGTGGCGATGGGCAGCTTTTGGGGCGGAACCGGCTCGGCACAGGCCGCAGGCGATCTTTTGGTCGCGCCAACCCGTGTTGTGCTCGATGGCGCTCGCGGAACCGAGGTCATTCTCAACAATATTGGCGCGGAAACCGCAACCTATCGCATCTCGCTGGAACTGCGGCGAATGACGGCGGAAGGCAAGCTGGCCGATGTGACGCCGGAAGAAGCCAATGCGCTGGAAACCGCCGCGCTGGAGATGATCCGCTATGCTCCGCGCCGGGTCACTCTGCCGCCCAATCAGCCGCAGGCGATCCGGATCGGCGTGCGTCCGCCAGAAGGCCTGGCTGACGGAGAGTATCGCGCCCATCTGTTGTTCCGGGCGATCCCCGATGCGGCGCCGGTTGCCGATCAGCAGGCTGGAGGCGAAGGCTTTGCAGTCAAGATCATCCCGATTTATGGCGTCACTATTCCGGTGATCATCCGCCAGGGACGTTTGAGTGCCACCGCCGCGATTGCCAATGCCCGAATCGAAAAGACCGAGCACGGCCCGGCCTTTGCGGTCGACATGAGCCGGACCGGCAACCGGTCAACTTATGGCGAGCTTCGCGTGCTGAAACCGGGCGTGTCAGAGCCCTTGTTCGTGGCGCGCGGCGTGGCGGTCTATCCCGAGGTAACCGCTCGAACCTTCTCGCTGCCAATACCACCGGAACTCGCCGCACAGATGACGGGGGCTATCCGGGTTGAATATTGGGAATCGGACGTCAGCGGCAGCAACATGGTCTCCGCCATCGATGCACGGCTATAATATCCATATATATCAATAGGATAATCTGACGTCACGGCGTCACTTCCGATGAAAAACCCCCTCTATCTCTCGATGAATAGCTTGCGAAAAGCGGGACGCATCGGTGGCATATTGCTGCCGGTGCTTTCGCTTTTTGCGGCCCATCCGGTGCAAGCGGCGGGGTGGCAGGCGAATGATGACGACGCACTGTTGTTCGACGTCCGGTCGGGCAAGTACCGGCTCGGCGACGGGGTGCGCGGCTATCAGACCAGCAACGGGGTGTGCGTGGACCTCGCCGATATGATCATCGCGCTCGACCTGCAGATCCGCCTCGACAAAAAGTCGCGCCGCGCAACTGGCTGGATGCTGGAGGAACGGCGCACGCTGACGATTGACCGTGAAAAAAATACGGTACAAATCATGAACAGGGAAAAACCGTTGGAAAACGGGGACATTTTCGACACGCCCGAAGGCTGGTGTGTGTCGGCAACGGCGCTGTCGGCCTGGTCGGGGATATCGGTTAAACCCGATCTGGGCAATGCGCTGCTAATCATCGAATCAGAGACCAAATTACCATACCAGCAGGTGTTGGAGCGGCAGGAACGGGCGGCGAAAATCCGGCCACAGGTCAGCTTTGATCTAGCCTCGCTGCCGCAATCAAGCCAGCCCTATAAATTGTTCCGCACCCCGTCGGTTGACGTCAACATTTCTGCTGGCGGCACGCATGACCGGCGCTCGGGGCAGAAATTCGACCTGCGCTATGACCTGCTGGCCAGCGGAGAGCTGGGCAAGGCCTCGTTTGACGCCCGATTGTCCTCCGACAACCGCGGCGTGCCCGACAGCCTGCGCCTGCGCGCCTATCGCACCGATCCCAAGGGCGAGCTGTTCGGGCCCTTGCGCGCCACGCACGCGGCGATTGGCGATGTTTCCACCTATTCCAGCCCGCTGGTCACGCAATCGACGGTCGGACGCGGCGCGTTCATCACCAACCGGCCGGTGGACCGCCCGGAAAACTTCGACCGGACCAGCTTTCGCGGCGAACTTCCCCTCGGGTGGGACGCAGAGCTATACCGCAACAATCAATTGATCGCCTTTGCCGAAAGCCGCAGCGATGGCCGCTACGAATTCCTCGACGTGCCGCTGCAATACGGGCAAAACCGGTTTGAAGTGGTGCTCTATGGGCCGCAAGGGCAAATCCGGCGCGAAACCCGTTCGGTTCCGGTGGGTTTGAACTCGATTCCGCCCAAGCAATTCTGGTATTGGGCCGGGGTGCATCAGGCGGGGCGCGATCTGGTACAGCTGGGCAATGGATTTGTCTCGCGGCAATCGGGCTGGCGCGGCGGCGTCGGAGTGGAGCGGGGGCTCGATACCAAAACCTCGGTCTCTGCCGGTCTGTACCGGCTGCAACTCGACGGCATGACCCGCAATTTTGGCGAAGTGTCGCTGCGCCGCGCGATTGGACCGACGCTGACCGAGGTGTCGGCGGCCTATGACTTTGCGGGCGGCAGCGCGCTGCGCGGTCAGATTTTGGGCGAATTGGGCAGCACACAGATCAGCGGCGAGACCATCTGGGCTATGGGCGGCTTTGAATCCGACCGGATTTTGCCCGGCGTCACCGGGCGGCACAGTATCGCCATCGATCAGGCGCTCAAATTCGGCGGCCGGACCATCCCCCTGCACCTCGACAGCCAATATGTGACCTATGCCGATGGCCGCGCCGAATGGGACACTGGTGCGCGAATATCGTTTAATATCAATAGGATATCGCTGACTACCGAACTTGACTGGCGAAGACAGTTTAACGCCGCCGGTCCTGACCCGCCCAGCGAACTGCTCGGCGGGACCCTTATCAATGGCCGGTTGGGGCGCGTGCGGTTGCGCGGTGAAGTCCGCTATCGCATCGCGCCGCAGCCAGAGTTCCAGACCGCCCAGCTGACCGGCGAATGGTCGATGGGGCAGCGAACCGATATGCGCGCCGAACTGGGCTATGATGCCCGGATCGGACGGGCGCGCGCGGCACTCGGCTATACCCGGCATTTCGAGAAATTTGCGCTTAGCGGGACGGTTGAGGCCGCCAGCGATGGCTCGGTCGCCGCTGGCGTTAACCTTTCGTTTAGCTTTGGCCCCAATCCGCGCGGGGGCGGGGTCCGTTTCTCCGCTAACAAGCTGGCGCAAAATGGCCAAGCCATGGCGATAGTCTATCGCGATCTCAACGGTGACGGGGTGCGCCAAGCCAACGAACCGCTGCAACCCAATGTCGAACTGACCGCCGGACAGGGCTTTGCCGATGGCCCGACCGACGTGCGCGGACGGGCGATGGTCGACGAGCTGGAACCTTTCCGCCCGGTGCTGATCGGGATCGACGCCAGCAGCCTGTCTGACCCCTATCTGCAACCCGCGCTGCCCGGCGTGGTCGTGACTCCGCGCCCCGGTATCGCGGCGGTAGTCGAACTGCCGCTGGTTAGCGCGGGAGAGGTCGAGGGAACGCTGGTCCGCGACGGCGGCGGAACATTGTCGGGTGTCGAGCTAGAGCTATTCGACGCGAAGGGCCGGGTCATCAAGACCACGCGCACCGAATATGACGGTTTCTTCCTGTTCGAAGGCGTGCCTTATGGCCGCTATGGCGTGCGGATGGCGGTATCTTCGGCGCAAGCGGTCCGGCTCAATGCCTCGCTCGACGTCAGCGCGTTGGTGAGCGACGCGGAAACGGTGGCGCGATTGGGTTATGTGGTTGCCCGATCACCGCTGATAATCGCGGGCGGGGTCCAACCGGTTCCCACAGCCGTCTCGACAAAGCCCGCACCCAGCGGAAAACGCGGAAGATAGGCTCCTGCCTTCGCAGGAGCACGGGTCTTCATACTGTTTTTTAGCGTTAAGCCGTCATCCCCAGCGCGGTGGCCGATGCCCATTTGTAATCGGGTTTGCCATTGGCGGCGCGGCCAACGGTCGGAACGGTCAGGATCAGGCGCGGAATCTTGTAACCGGCGATCTTGTCGCGCAGATAGTCCTGCAATTCGCTCTCCGCTGCGCTGTGCCCTTCGGTAAAGGACAGCACAGCGACCACTTTCTGTCCAAACCGGTCATCGGGCACCCCGACCACCAGACAGTCATAAACCGCCGCGTGTGACTTCAGCGCTTCTTCCACCTCTTCGGGGAAGATTTTCTCGCCGCCGCTGTTGATCGTCACCGATCCCCGGCCAAGCAGCATGATCGACCCATCCGCAAGCACCCGGGCAAAGTCGCCCGGTATCGAATAGCGGGTGCCGTTGATAGTTTTGAAGGTCTTGGCGGATTTTTCCGGGTCTTTATAATAGCCCAGCGGTACCGCACCGCCGTTGCAGATAAGGCCAATCTCGTCGGAACCAGGGGTCACTTCGCGACCATCTTCGGTCAGCACCTTGGTGGTGGGATTGGGATTGAAATGCGCGGTCTGGTCGCTGTCCAAAGTATCGCGGGTGGTGACCGCCGCCCCCATGCTCCCCTCGGTTGCGCCAATTCCGTCGAAAATGATGATTTCCATATGGTCCAACAAGCCCCGCTTGACGTCGGAGGAGAACATCACCCCGGATGAACCGATCATTTTCAAAGGCGACAGATCAAAAGGAGCATTCCGCTCTCGTGCCGCATTTAGCGAATCGAGCATCGGCTTGGCAAAGGCATCGCCGACGATCAGGATGTCGGATACATTTTCGCGGGCCACCAGTTCCCATAGCCCGTCGGCATCGAATTTCCGGCTGTTGTCGTGGAGCACCACGGTGCCGCCCATCGCCAGCGGGATCATCGCCCCCAGCCAAAGCCCGGTGCCGTGCATCAACGGGCAAGCGGGAATGCTGCGCACCTTTATGCCATTGTCATGCGCGGTGCGCACTGCTGCGGGAAAATCCGCCAGTTCCACCGGCGGCGCGATGCCGCGAATGACATAGCCGCCCGGGAACATGAAGGACGAAAAATCGTGATGCGCGTACATCACCCCTTTGGGCATGCCGGTGGTGCCGCCGGTATAGAGCATGTAAATGTCATCGCCCGAACGCTCGATACGTGGCATGGGGCTGGCCGCCGCAACCGCCTCGGCATAATCTACAGCGCCTTCCAGATGCTGGCCCGAGCCGTCGGCGACCTCCAGAAACAAAGTGACTTTTTCAAGCCGGTCCCGGATCGCTGCAACCCGTTCGGCAAACTGCGCCTGAAAGATGATCGCCTCGCTGTCCGAATCGTTGATGACGTGGATCAGCTCGGTTTCCAAATAGCGGTAGTTGATGTTGATGCCGGTCATTCGGGCCTTGAACACCGCAAATTGCGCCTCAAGATACTCGGCGATATTGTACATATAGAAAGAAACTTTGGAGCCGGGTGTCAGTCCGGCATCGACCAGCACCTGTGCCAGACGAGCCGCCCGTTCGTCGAACTCCCGGTAAGACAGCCGCCGCGCCCCATCGACTATGGCTTCTGAATCGGGAACGGTGTCGGCCACGGTTTCCCAAATATCTCCCATGTTCCAGCGCATGATTCTCTCCTTGTCTGTTTTTTGCCAAGACTGTGGCAAAGCGGAAGGAAAGACAAGCGCCTATAGGCCGGACGGCGAAACAGCGGTCTTTCGCGTTCCGGGTGCGGGCGGAGTTTCAGGGCCGCCGGCAAAGCATTGCGCAATGGCCATCCATTGCCGCGCATTGGGGCCAGTGGCAGTGAGAGCGGTGTCGGCGATGTTGCGAGTCTGGGTCACCACTTGGCAGAACTCCTCAGCCAGCCCCTCGATCCGCTCACCGGTGTCGGGGGCGCCGATCTCCCAGATGTCGCCGCTGGGGGCGGTCAGCTTGAGGAAAGGCACTGGATCGGGCACCTCCATCCGGTTGACCTTGAAGGTCCAGCCATAGGTGTTGAGACCGATCATCACGATGTTCCTGATCCGGTCGTGATTGAGCCGCACTATCCCCAGCGCATCGTAAATCGCCTGCGCGTGCGCCCAGTTTTCCATCAGCCGCGCGGTGATCGAGGAACGCACCGACATGCTGGGCCCCGCCCATTCGACGCGTGCAGAGGGGTCTGCTGCGCCGAATTCAGGGGCCATTTTGCGGTAAAAATCTTGCCATTCGGCCTTGAGCGACTCGCCCGACAGGCCGTTCAGATAGGATAGCTCAAATGGCCGCAGACCGCCGCCTGCCTTCATCGCCGTCATCGCCTCGGCCATATAGCCGCGAAACGCTTCCGGGTCGGTTAGCGACCAATAGGCGGCCTTGTTCCACACATGCAAATGGCGCAGGATGGCGTTGATGGTCCAGCCCTTGAAGCCGGTTTCCCGCTCCATTTCTGAATCGGAGAGCGATGCGACCAACGCCGCAATCGCTTCGCTTTCGTCCAAGAAATCCTGTGCTTGCTGCATCATTTAAACGACCCCTTTGCCCTGTAATTCCGCCCAGTCGAGACCAAGGGCTTCGACAATGCCTCTGCCATGTTCGCCCAAGGCCGGGCTGGGTGCGGCGGCGGGGAGCTGCGAGCCACCAAAATGCGGCGGGGCGGCGGCGGACATCACCGTTCCCAGGACAGGATGATCGGCGGTTTCCACCGCAGCAATGGCGGTAATTTGCGGATGATGTTCAAGCTCTTCCAGCTTCATACAGGGTGCGGAAGGAATATCGCCCGCTTTGAACAACGCCAGCAACTGCTCGGTGGTTTTTTGCACCGGCTTGGCGGTGAGCTCGGCCATCAGTTTGACCATATGGCGACCGCGCGACTCCATTGTCTGATAATCCGGATTTTCGGCCAGATCGCGGCGGTCAGTTGCTGAAAACAGCACCTCCCAATGGGCTTCGGACATGGCGGCAAAGGCAACTGCGCCGTCCAATGTGCTAATGGGTTCAAAGAAATATTCGTAAAACGGCACAGTATCCGGAGCATCGTCGGCGAGCAGTGTCCGGTGCATCATGCCGTCGGGCCACATAAAGGCGATGCAGCTGGCCAGCATCGATAGCTCGATATGCTGGCCCTCTCCCGTCCGCTCGCGTTGAAACAAGGCGGCGGTGACCGCCTGTGCGGCAGTATAGGCGGTAACTTTGTCGCAGATCAGCATTTTGACAAAGGCGAAATTCTTGCCTTTGCCTTGAACCGCCATAACCCCGGCCATGCCCTGAATGACGTGGTCATAGGCCGGGGCATCCGACATGGGACCAGTATGGCCAAAGCCCGAAATGGCGGTGTAAATCAGCGATGGCTTTTCGGCGCGCAGCGACGCGCTGCCCAGACCAATCCGATCCATTACCCCGGGACGATAGTTGTGGATGACGACATCGGCGTCCAGACACAGGCGGCGAGCAATATCCACGCCTTCCGCCGATTTCAGGTTGAGCGCGAGCGATTGTTTACCGCGATTGCAATTGTGGAACAGGCCGGAAATGCCCGAAGTCTGTCCGCCGACATAGCGCATCGGATCGCCCATTCCCAGCGGCTCGACCTTGATCACCTCCGCCCCCTGCTGCGCCATGGTCATGGCGGCAAGCGATGCGGTTATCATCGTCGAAAACTCGACAATTTTGACGCCGCTTAACGGCAAAGTGGCCGCGCTCATGCTTCCGGCTCGTCCTCGGTTATCTCAATGATCAGATCGCCCGCCGCAATCTGCTTGCCTGCGCTGGCGGCGATGGTGGTTACCGTCCCGCTCACCTCGGCCAATATTTCGTGTTGCATCTTCATCGCCTCCAGCACCGCTAGTCGCTCGCCTTTGACAACAGATTGGCCGTCGCTGACCAGTATCGAAAGCAACAGTCCGTGCATGGGGGCGACAACGGTTCCGCCGCCGGCGACATCGTCCCTATCGCTCAGCCCCGCGCTGTCCTTGACCAACAGGCTGTGGCGGCGCGTCGCCAGATATAATGTCCGGCGGTCGTGGTGGAACAACAGGTCCTGCGGCGTGCCGTCGATCGACAGGCGAGCGTGCGGGGCGGCGATGCTGTGGACCGACACGGACTGGTTCTCCGCGCCGTTGGTCACGCGGTATTCTCCGGCACGCTCGACATGGACATGCCAGCGCACCGCCTCTTCGCCGCTGCCAAACACGACTACGCTTTCAAGGCTGTTGTCGCTGGCCCAATCGAGCAGTTCGGGGTTTATCGGCGGCGCTTTGACCAGTGCTTCGGACCGCCGCAATTGGTGAAACAATGCCGCCGCCATCGCTTGCATTTGGTTGTGCGGCACATCAAGCATCACCCCGCCATCGCCGTAATTCTCGCCGATAAAGGCAGTGGTGGCCTTGCCCTCAACAAAGTCGGGCCTGTTCAGCGCATCAATCAGGAAATCGCGGTTGGTTTCGGGTCCGAACAGCACGGTTTCGCCTAAAGCGGCAACCATCTCCCGCCGCGCTTCTTCTCGTGTCTCTCCATAAGTGATGATCTTGGCGACCATTGAATCGTAAAATGGTGACACCTCGCCGCCGCTGGCGATGCCGTCATCGACGCGGGCCTTGGCGGACGGATGCCACAGGGCAATCGGCCCGGTGCTCGGCAAAAAGCCGTCCTCCGGCTTTTCGGCATAGAGCCGGACCTCGATCGCATGGCCGATCAGCATGACGTCATCCTGAGGCAATCCGAGCGGCTGACCCTCCGCCACCCGGATCTGCAGCGCCACCAGATCAAGGCCGGTAATCATCTCCGTCACCGGATGTTC
>JBGSLY010000039.1:0-2473 GCA_041740435.1 Parasphingorhabdus sp. | reverse complement strand
TCGGCTTTGCGCTGGCGGCGGTGCAGACCTTGCCCGCGGGTGTCTATATCGCCATGAACGGAATGATTTTCGACCCGCATCACGTCAGCAAAGACCGGGCAGCGGGCCGTTTCATCTCGCTTTAACAGGAGGCCGTGCCATTACAATTGTTGCTGCTCGCCTATACCGCGATGGTATCCTGACCGAAAGTTTTTCGCAGCTCGACCAGATAGCGGAACCGCATCAGGACAATGAACTTCTGTGGATTGGTCTACATGAGCCAAAAGACAGTGAAATGGCTCTGGTCGCGGCAAGATTGGGATTGCATCCACTGGCGGTCGAGGATGCCGTCAAGGCGCATCAGATTGCCAAGGTCGAGCCTTACGGCCAGCATCTGTTTGTCGTCGCCTATACCGCGCAAAATGATGCCAATGCGATCAGCTATGGCGAAACCGCAATCTTTGTCGGCCGCCGGTTCATCGTCACCGCTCGCCACGGCAGCCCGCGCAGCCATAGTGAGGTGCGCGAGACGCTAGAGGCCAATCCGCTATTGCTGCGCCAAGGGCCGGACTATGTTTTGCACGCGATATTGGACCATGTGGCCGATGGTTTTTTTCCTCTGCTTGAGCAGATAGAAGCCACGGCTTTGGCGCTGGAAGACCGGGCATTGGACAATTTTCTGGGCCGCGATGAAGTCGCCGGTCTGTTCCGCTGGAGGCGCGAATTGCTACGCTTTGCCCGGCGGATGTAACCGATGGAGGATGTTGCCTCCAAATTGGCCAATCACGAACTCATCCCCATCGATCCGGAAACCCGGCCCTATTTCCGCGATGTTCAGGACCATATCCGACGCAGCCTGCATCAGGCGGCGGAACTGCGCGATATCCTCAACAGCGTCATCGAGACCAGCGGCTTGCTGGAGCAGCAGCGGCAGGGCGAAACCACGCGAAAACTGGCGGCATGGGCAGCAATACTGGCGGTACCGACGGCGATTGCCGGAATTTACGGGATGAATTTCGACTATATGCCCGAACTGCGCAGCCCCTATGGCTATCCGGCGGTTGTGGCCGCGATGCTGGTTATCAGTGGTTCGCTTTATTTGCGTTTCAAACGGTCGAAATGGTTGTGACACTTAACCATATGATGTGACCTGAATTTAACCATCGACGTGCAATATGTCGGCATGCGCGTCGCTTTTCCTTCGCCCGTTATTTTCGGTCTGTTTTTTCTGTCGGTAATGCCGGTTTCGGCTTTTGCGGAAGAGAATCAGGTTGCCGCCTTTGCTTTGTCCGACAGAATGGCAAGCGGTTTTACCCTTCCAGCGCGCAGCAAGGGTTTCGCGAAGCCTGCTTGGGTCCATGCGGCGCCAAATTTTCGTGCTGATCACTGGGATACAACGGTTGCTCGCCCGTTCCGGATTCCCCGCCCGCAATGGCGATTCACCGATCCCGAGGCGGCAATGCAGGGGATGATTGAATCGACCGGAAACAAAATTCGATTCCGGCTGATACTCTAGCTTTTCGGAGCGAAGTGCACGAAATGTGAACTGCTTCAAATCCTCCCCCGTGGGGGAGGAGCCGCGCGAAGCAAGGCGGAGGGGGCAATAGGGATGACCAAAAAACCCACTGGCCCCCACCGACCCACCTGCGGTGGGCTACCTCCCCCAAGAGGGGAGGATTTCATGGGGTAAATTTATTGCTTGTCGGTTTAGGCCGTCCGCGTCACCCGCCGCAGAACTTCGGAATAATTTGCCGCCAATGTCATCTGGCTCCCCAACCCCTTGCCCACCAATGCCCGATGCGCATGGGGCAAATTATAGCACGGCACGCCCATGAACAGGTGATGTTCGCTATGGTAATTGACCCAATAGGGGGCAACCGTGACCCGCGCCAGCCATCCGGCATGGGTGGTTCGGGCGTGGCTGAACGGATCATCGCTGCCGGTGGTGGTACAGGCATGTTCGGCGATATTGCGGACACGCAGGAAGAGTTGAAAGGTCGTCGCCAGTGCGGCCAGCCAGATCAGGAAAGGCACAATGCCCAGCGTTGCAAGGCTCACCAACAACACCGCGAACTGAATCGCCAAAAACCGTCCCACGGTGCGGGTCACGGTGATCGCGGCGGCAAGCGTATCGACGGGGGCATCGACGCCGCTGCGGCTTTGCTTGTTAAACGGTGTTCCCGCGACGGTATCGCGCTTGGCCTTCGCCTCTGAACCTTGGCCCGCAAACATGGCGTGCAGGCCCATCAGGGCGAAAGCAAACTGACGGCTACGCTGTTTGTAAAAGGTCTGGCCGGTCAGATCGCGGCTGATCTTGCGGCGCAGGCTGGCCTTGCTGGTGGGGAAGGGGGCGGACAGGGCCAGATCGGGGTCCTCTGGCTGCTGCGTATATTTGTGATGGGTCAGATGGTAAGCGCGGTAAGCATGCAGGTCACTGCCGGTCGCCGCGCCCGAAAGCCATTGTCCGGCGAAATTGTTGACCGCCCGGTTGGGG
>JBGSLY010000038.1:0-4373 GCA_041740435.1 Parasphingorhabdus sp. | reverse complement strand
CAGCAGAGCGCGGGTCAGGCCGCCGGGCCCGGGGCCAACCTCAAACACATTTTGCCCTGTCAGATTGCCGGGCACGGCGGCGATGCGGTCGAGCAACTGCGCGTCGAACAGGAAATTCTGCCCCAGCGCCTTGCTCGCGCTCAGCCCATATGTCTTGATCGTCTCGCGCAGCGGCGGCAGGTCTTCAGCAGCCATTGGCCTAAGGAGCCGAGGACTGGCGGTGATCGGCGGCGATTTTGGCCAGTTGAATCGCGGCAATCATTGATCCGGGGTTGGCGACGCCTGTGCCAGCAATCTCGAACGCCGTGCCGTGATCGGGCGATGTGCGGACTATCGGCAGACCAAGGGTCATGTTGACGCCATCATGGAAATGTAGCGTCTTGAGCGGAATTAGCGCCTGATCGTGCGTCGGGCATAAGATAACGTCATAGCGCGCCCGCGCTTCGGCGTGGAACAGGGTGTCGGCGGGATGCGGGCCGGTGACATTCAGGCCCATCTCACGCAGCTCCGCAATGGCCGGGATCATCACGTCGATTTCTTCGCGGCCCAGATTGCCATTTTCGCCCGCATGCGGATTAAGCCCCGCAATCGCCAGCCGGGGGTTCTCTATCCCGAAATTGCGCGACATCGCTTTGGCGGTAATCTGGGTCCGGTTCTTAATCAGTTCCGCCGTCAGTGCGGCGGGGACGTCGGCAAAGGGAATATGTGTCGTGATGGGCACCACCCTTAATGTGGGTCCGGCCAGCATCATCACAGCATTGCCGCGCGCGATGCCGCACCGCTGCGACACAAATTCGGTTTGTCCGGGGTGGGTAAAGCCGACCTGATACATTTGCGATTTGGAAATCGGCCCGGTAATCAGCGCCGCCGCCCCGCTCGATTTCGCTATGCCGCAGGCGAGTTCGAGCGCCTGAAACGCGTTTTGCGCGCCGCCAAGCGTTGGCGAACCGGGGATCACGTCATCATTCTGCTCAACATGCAGCACGGGCAGGGCGCCATCAAACGCCCCTGCGGCCTGATCGGGCGAGATTATCTTGGCAATCGGGCCGTCCCACACCGCGGCAAAAGCCTCCACATTACCGACCGCATAAAAGATCGGCAGGTTTTTGGCTTTCCGCTGAGACCAGCTTTTCGCGATAATTTCGGGACCGATTCCGGCGGGATCACCACTGGAGATAACGAGAGGGAATCCGGAGCAATCCGCCGCCATCAGTTATATTCGATAATCGCATCACGCCGCAGGTCGCGCAGATAGGTGCGCGCCCGCTTGTTGGTGCGCTCTTCCTCCAATTGACCCATGATCTCGTCGAACGAGGGGCCAGCGGCAACTTGCGGATCGTCGCGGCCGCATAGTACCAGCACGCGAATCCCATCGGTGATCGAACCAAAGGGCGGGCTGGCCTGACCAACCTGCAGATTGACCATCATTTCCTGTAATGGCGCGGGCAGGTCGCGAACGCGGATCTGATCATTATCGACCACGGTCGCACCAAGCTGTGCCGCGATATCATTTGCTGCGCCGCATCCACGAATAGTCTGTGTCTGGGTCGCAAAGGCCGCTGCACGTTGTGACGCCTGCGCCTCGGTCGTTCCAGCGGGAAAGGCTATTGCCAGCTGTTTGAGGTTGAGCAGCGCATCGCGTGGATCGGCGGTCAGGATTTGCCGCTGATCGATCAAATAAATGATAGAGAAGCCGCCAGTGACCGGAATGGGACCGACCACTTGGCCGATGGACATCTGGGTCAACGCTTCGGCCAGTTCCGGAGGCAGTTGTCCCGGCCGGACATAGCCCAGATCGCCGCCGGTGGCCGCCGTAGACGCCTCAGAAAACTGACGGGCATAGGCGACAAACGATCCGCCTTGACGGATTTGCTCCAGGATCTTGCGCATATTTTCCGCTGTTTGCGGCGCGGTTTCCGGGGTGGCCGACATATAGATTTCGCCGACGCGGTATTCGTTGGTTCCTTTGGAAGCCTTTAGGCGCTCGATGATCGCATTGACCTCATCATCGCCGACATTGACGAACGGCTGAATGTTCCGGCGCAGCAATCGGCTCCACGCAAGCTCGCCCTCAATCTGCCGTTTAAGGGTATCGGCGGACGAGCCTTTCTCGACCAGATAGGCATTGAAGCCGGCCTGATTTTGACCAAAATTGGACTGCGCAACGCGGTTGAAAGTGCCTTCGATTTCGGACTTGTCGATCACAATCTCATTGGCCGCTGCTTCTTGAATCTGCAGTGTTTCATCTATCAAATTGCGCAGCACTTGCAGGCGGAGCCTTTGTTCTTCCTCGGGTGTCACTTTGCCGCCATTGGCCGCGACAATCAGCGCCAGCCGGTGCTCGACATCGGTACCCGTAATCACCTGACCATTGACCACCGCTGTGGCGCGCCGCACGTTGGGGTCGTTGTTGCCGAAGATCGTCAATTCAGTGGGGATGTTGAGGCCAGTATTGGGAACAGTTTGATCCGACACGGTCTGTGCGGTCAACGGCCCGCTGCCCATAATTCCCAAAGGCATCAGCAATGCTAGTGCGGGGGCCAAAGCAGGGGCCAATGCCGGGAATTTCAAAATGCGCTTCATTCAATACCCTTTATGTCCGATGATCCATGCCCGCCGCAACCGATAACATATTCATATGAACCGCGGCTGAGCATCGTCGTGGATGCGCTCTATCCCCTATACGCCCAGATTGCGCAAGGCCATACGAAACAGAAAGGTGCTGCCGCGCCGGGCATCGCCGGTATCCTCATAATCATACCGCCAGGTCAGTCCCATAGAGAGGCAACCATCGTCATAGGCAACGCCAAGCCGGTGACGGACCGGATCATAACCATCGGCAATTGAGAGCGGATCTTCTCTGCGATCGGTCAGGTCGATAATCGCCGAACCAAATACCGACCAATATTGCGCCACCTGCACCCGTCCGCCCAAACGGATTTCCTCGCGATCCCGCAAATCCTCCAGTGTCGGCGTGATATCCCGGTCAAGGCGCAGATATCCTATTTGGACGTAGGTATCTCGGCTGCCCACAGTGGCGTCAATCTCGTTGCGGCGGATGGCCAGATTGTCCTTGTCCAGCCGGAAGCGATGGGTCAGCTTCACAATATCCTTGAAACGGACATTGGTCCGTCCAACAATATCCGAAAATTTTTCCGACAACCCGGTTCCGTCGGGCAGAATGGTGCTGTTGTTGGCGAGCCGGTAACTTTGGCCGATGTTGGCATCGACATGCCAATTGGGTCGATCCAGTGTCCAGTCGAGGCCATAAGTGATCCGGCTGTTGTCCTCAAACCGGTCATAGCCCGGGAAGCGGTTCAGGGCGAACAGGTTGCTGTCCTCCAGATCGATGGCCCGGGCATCTTCGTTGGGGACGGCCAGATTGGATAAGGATGGCGTTGCCACCAATTGTATCCTCGGGGTCAAGATCTGGGTCCCGCCAAAAGCCTCTCCAATCAAAGGCCAGCGCACATCGACAGCAGCAGAAGCTATGCCGCGGGCGCGCCACCCCTCACTGCCGCGATACTGAACGGTGGAGGTGAGCGAGGTTTCGCTGCTATGATAGACATCGCCGCGCCCGAACAGCGTGAACCGGACATCTTGCCCCATCTTGGTAACAGTGCGCAAATCCCATTGGGCGGAGACAAAGGCACGCTGCGTGTCCTGTCCGCCGGTACGAGTGATCGCCAAGCTATTGGCCTGAATTTGTGCCTTTCCGCCCAAAACCGGATCGGTGAAGCGAACGCGGTAGTCGAGAGCGGGCAGGGCAATCGGCACCTGATTTTGCGGGTCATTGACTCGCAGGGTTTGTACCGCCCAACCGGCGAGGGAGAAATAGCTGTCGCTGTCAATTCGCTCCAGATTGATCGTCGAGCGCAATCGGTCATCGCGGCTGATATCATAACGCCGCAAAAAAGTCCGGTCGGATGCCACGCGCGCGGATTGGGTCAACGCCCAATAAGGTGACAGAATGAATTTGCCGCTGGCGGCAAAATAGCCGCGAAAGTCGTTCTGACTGTTGATGGCTGGGCTACCAAAACCTGTCGCGATCCGGTTGCTCGACGTGGCATAGCCGGTCAATTGAATCGCGCCTTTTGTATCCAGTCGCCGATAGGTGGCGCTCACCATCGGCAGGACGTCGGTAAAAACATGACCGGTTACGGTCAGGTCTTGGTTGGAGGCCAGATTAAAATAATAGGGTACCGCCAATTCGACCCCGTTGGCGGTGCTTAGGCGCAAATCAGGGACCAGAATGCCGCTTCGAAACTCATTACCCACCGGATGGGCAAGGCCCGGCAGAGGGATCACCGGCAGGCCAAAAATCTCGATACGCGCGCCATCATAGCTCACTCGCTTGCGCACCGGATCGTAGC
>JBGSLY010000037.1:0-1537 GCA_041740435.1 Parasphingorhabdus sp. | reverse complement strand
GCGCGGGTCGCGGCGGGGGCGGTGGCGCGACTGGTTATCCCCGAAGTACACATCATCGGCTTTGTCAGCGAAATCGGGGGCGATGGAATCGATCCGGCGCAGTTTGACGCAGGCCAAATCGGCAACAACCCCTTTTTCTGTCCCGATGCAGCGGCGGCGGCGCGGTGGGAATCCATCGTCGACAGCGCGCGAAAAGCGGGCAGCAGTATTGGCGCAATCGTATCTTGCATAGCTGATGGTGTCCCGGCTGGCTGGGGCGCTCCGATCTATGCCAAGATCGATAGCGAGCTTGCCGCCGCGATGATGAGCATCAACGCGGCCAAAGGCGTCGAAATCGGCGATGGCTTTGCCGCAGCGCGCTTGTCGGGTGAGGAAAATGCCGACCGGATGCGGCCCGGCCCGGACGGCGTGCCCGCCTATTTGAGTAACCATTCGGGCGGCACGGCGGGCGGTATTTCCACCGGGCAACCGATTAACTGCCGCGTCGCGTTCAAACCGACCAGCTCGATCCTGACACCGGTCGAGACCATTGGCCGGGATGGTCAAGCCACCGAAATCCGGACCAAAGGCCGCCATGACCCGTGCGTCGGCATTCGCGGCGTGCCAGTGGTCGAGGCGATGATGGCGCTGGTGCTCGCCGACCAAAAGCTGTTGCACCGCGCGCAATGCGGCTAAGGAACGGAAATATGAAAAAAACTTTGTGCATCCTGACCAGCTTGCTTTTGATTGGTTGCGATAAACCAGCCGAGCAACCCGCCACGCAGCCGACCCCTGAGCAGGGTAGTGCCGATGTTCAAGAGGGCAGCGCAATCCCGGTCGCCGCACCGGAGAGCAAGGCAAACGTGCTGGAGTCCAGCGGACACGGCGATATTCGGGTGGGAATGACCACCGATGATGTTGCGGCGAAAGGCTATACCGTGACGATTACCCAACCGCCCTTTGATGAAGGCTCGACCTGTGCCTATGCAAAGATCGAGGGGTTGGAAGGATTGTCGGTTATGCTGGACGGCAAAAAAATTGTCCGCTTTGATGTGGACAATACGGCGGACGGCAAGCCGCTGGCGCACAACTGGCAAAGCACCGGGGGGGCGACTATTGGCAGCAGCCATGCAGACCTGAAACGGATTTATGGCGAGACTATCGCTTTTGAGCCGCATCGCTACACCGGCCCCGAAGGGCAATATGCCATTGTCCGCGATCGGGATGGCAAAACCGGAACAGTTTTTGAAACCGACGGCAAATCGGTCGAGCGCTGGCGAACCGGCCTTTGGGAAGAAGTGCAATGGGTCGAGGGATGTGCCTGAGTCATGATTGATCTGTTGGTCCATATTGTAAGAGATTTCATTGATCAGCATCGGGCCGTGATTGGTCTGGGCATTCTGGCGATCATGTTCGTTGGATTTGTTATGGAGCGCTTTCCGGCCGCGGTTGTGGCGATTTTGGGGGCTTGCACATTCCTGCTGCTCGGCATCATCGATTCCAAGCAGATGTTTGCGGTGTTTTCCAATTCCGCACCAATCACCATTGCCGCGATGTT
>JBGSLY010000036.1:0-2462 GCA_041740435.1 Parasphingorhabdus sp. | reverse complement strand
GCCTGATAGGCGCGGCCGCAATGTTCGACGCAATAGGGAAATCCCGCGTTGACCTGTTGTCCGCAGAAGTGAAAGTCGGGCTCGCCCGGATGACCCATCGGCCAGCGGCAGATGCGCTCATTAAGGTCGAGCAGGCTGGTTTTATCGGCAACCTCTGGGCTGGGTTTCGCAGGCACCAGACGGCGGGGCGGGGCGGGCGGAATCGGCGCTTGCTGATCACCTGGCCCTTGACGCAGGAACCCACCGGGGCCGACGGAAACGATTTTCGGCATCTCTGTCTTGGTCGACGGAGCCGGTATCGGCGCGGCGGCTACTGGCGGCGGGCTCGGTGGAAGCTCTTCGACAATTTCCCGCGGCGGTTCGGGCTTTTTGGGCGGTGCCTTTGCCTCGACCGGCGCGGCGGCAGCCGCTGGTTTCTTGGCTTTGGGAGCGGGCTTTTCCACCTCTTCCTTTTCGGGCTTCGCCTTCACTGGCGATGGACGTGATTTCAGACCCAGCCGATGGGCCTTGCCAATCACCGCATTCCGGCTGACCCCGCCCAAATCTTCAGCGATCTGGCTCGCGGTCATGCCTTTTTCCCACATGGATTTCAGCTGATCGATGCGTTCATCGGTCCAGGACATTCGGTGACTTTCCAATTTTGATGCAGAACAGGCGAGGCATATAGGGATGGCGGTGCCAATACGCAACCATGGAGGCAGGTTGCACATGGTTTGAGGCTTGCCGGCGGGGCGCTTAACCATTACGCGGTCGTCATGTCGCAAGAACCTGCCAATTCCCCGATCCAGCCCGCCTTTGCCGAACCGGGCGTGGCAATCATCCGGCAGGTTAATTGGGGCGGCCTTTCCGCGCTGTACTGGAAGGAAGTCCGACGCTTCCTGAAGGTCCATTTTCAGACCATTTGGGCTCCCGCCGTCACGACCTTGTTGTTTCTGGTGATTTTTACTGTCGCGCTGGGCGGCAGCGGACGAACGGTGATGAAAGTCCCTTTTGCCGACTTTATCGCGCCGGGTTTGATCTGCATGGGCATGCTGCAAAACGCCTTTGCCAACAGCAGCTTTGCGTTGCTCGTTGGCAAGATACAGGGGACGATTGTTGACTATCTGATGCCGCCGTTGTCCGTAGGGGAATTGCTTACCGGATTGGTGGCTTCATCGGTCACCCGTTCGTTTTTGGTTGGGTTTGCGGTCTGGCTGGCGATGCTGTTCTGGCCTGGCGTCCATGTGACGATGCATCACCCATGGGCGGTCGCATGGTTTGGTTTGATGGGCGCGACTATGTTGGCGTTTATGGGCGTGATTACGTCGATTTGGGCGGAAAAATTTGATCATGCCGCGACCATCACCAACTTCGTGGTTGCTCCTTTATCGCTGCTCTCCGGCACGTTTTATTCGGTAGACCGATTGTCGCCAGTTTTCCAAGCGATCAGCCATGCGAATCCGTTCTTTTATGCGATTTCCGGGTTTCGTTATGGTTTTCTGGGAGTAGCCGATTCGCCGGTAATGGTTGGTGCGCTGGTCCTATTGGCCATCAACTTTGCGCTGGGATGCACCGCGTATCTGCTGCTAAAAAAGGGGTGGAAAATCCGCGGGTGACGGGTGGGTCAATGACCCCATTCAATGACGGTGTATGGAGCGAAGTTGGTACCGGCCACCCGTTTGATCGCCAAACATTTGCTTGATACCCGGATGCGAAACCGGCTCACCGCTGCTGTCGGACACCAGATTTTGCTGACTGACATAGGCGATATAGCTGCCTTCCTCGTTTTCCGCGAGCAAGTGGTAAAACGGTTGCTCTCTTGCCGGGCGTAGGTCTTCAGGAATGGCCTCATACCATTCTTCGCTGTTCGCGAAAACGGGATCAATGTCGTATACGACCCCGCAAAAATCGAACAGCCGATGGCGCACGACATCGCCCAGTGCAAAGCGCGCTTCGACGACAATCGGCGTTTCGACTGGCAATTTGCGGGAATTCACGGGCACAAAAGATTCGTTCATGAGAACAATCTAGTCATTGTGCACTGCAATGCAAGCTTCACCCTTGGCAAGGCAGAAAACTTGGGTTAAGGGCGCGGCTCAATCGACCGGAAGCGCGGGGAATAATGGCCCAAGCGCGTCCAATTGCGGAGAGATGCCGGAGCGGTCGAACGGGGCGGTCTCGAAAACCGTTGTGCTCGTAAGAGTACCCAGGGTTCGAATCCCTGTCTCTCCGCCACTTTTATATAGGAATCATTCGGCTATGGGGCGACGTGTTATGCCCAGATGTAGTCCAGACCAATACTGTCTAGTGACCTTGCAAATTCCGAGAACATTTCGATCCCCGGCAATTCGACCGCCTCCCGATTGGGCTGCAAATCCCTAACCCCGATAAAGCTGTTGGACGTCAGCGCCACTAGACCATTGAGCTTGATCACCAGATCGGCGACCCCATCGCCATTGACATCACCTTCGACAAAGGTGCTG
>JBGSLY010000035.1:0-2447 GCA_041740435.1 Parasphingorhabdus sp. | reverse complement strand
AGGAACCGCGTTGTGGCTTCTTGGTATATTGCGACACATCAATGCCATTGGGAAAGCGATTGATTTTGCTCTCTGGCTGCTTCCATTGCTCGCGCGCAATCTTCTCCAAGGTCATCGATGGAACCACCAGACCCTGACTGCCGCCGAGCGCAAACATGCGGAACCAGTTGCGTTTGCACTTCAGGCGAAACCATTCGTCTTCATTAAACCCGTCTTCATGGTGGATCAGCGGCGGCAGGTCATAGACGCGGGAAAATAATGTCCGGGCCATTACACCGTCCATCGCCCCCCAGTTGTAGGACAGGATCAGATCAAACTTCTGAAAATAATCGACAAATTTGCGATAACGCCCGACGGATGGTTTGCCATGCAAGGGTGGGGCTGTGGTTGGGCAACTATACTCCACGCCCCGGGCAATCGCGTCGCAAGCATCCATGGCATCGGGCTGGGCCGACAGAATGACATGGGTCGCCCGTTTGCCAAAATGGTTCATCAGCCGCACCGCCCGCGCCTCCTTTCCGCCAAGCGAAAAGGTGCTGTGCAAATGCAATATGCGAACCGCAGCCATGGAAGCCCCTTGAAAACCCTGCGCCAAAATTATGCGCCGTCGATGCACCAGACCAGCGGCACGGTCAACGGCGGACAGGCCTTGCTTCCGATCAGGGGCTATCCTTGAGGCAAAATTAACTCTCTTCTAATGACTTTCTGCCAAAGCTAGCTGAACCATAGTCGGAAAACGGCGGTTGCCCCGGTACTGAATATGGTTAATGGTTGTGTCGGTGAATTTTACAGATGTAAGATTTGCTGACATTATTCAGTGTTTTGGGGTCTGATTTGTGTCTCATCTGATTTCTTATGAACCGGCAACCGGCACGATGCTGTGGCAAGGGGACTTGGGAAATGCGGAAAATGCGATTGACCGGGCCCGCTCTGCTTGGCCAAAATGGGCGTCGATGGCGCTCAGCGCCCGAATAGAAACCGTTCGTCGTTTTGCGACCAAGCTGAAAACCCAATATGAGGATTTGGCCACCCTTATCGCCCGGGAAACCGGAAAGCCGATTTGGGAAGCGCGGAACGAAGTCGAAAATCTGCTCGCCAAAATCGATGTAGCGGTAAAATCCTTCGCCGAACGCACGTCGCATCGCCAATTGCCTTCACAGCCCGGCCTGAAAACAGCCATAAGGCACAAACCGCACGGCGTTCTGGTGGTTATTACGCCTTTTAACAGGCCTGCATCCATCCCGATTGGCCATATAATCCCTGCGCTGATTGCCGGTAATTGCGTGGTTTTCAAACCCTCCGAGCGGACCCCGGCTGTCGGCCAGTATCTGGTGGACGCGTTTGCTCTGGCGGAATTGCCAGAAGGCGTGGTTTCCATCTGCCATGGCGGAGCGGAAATCGGCCAGCAGCTTGCTGCTCATGAAGCCATTGATGGCGTACTGTTCACCGGATCGACCCGGACCGGCATCTATCTCAATCGCTTGTTCGCCGACCGGCCAGACAAGATTCTGGTGCTCGAAATGGGCGGGAACAATCCGCTGGTTGTCTGGGATACGCCCGATATTCACAGTGCCGCGGTGCTAATCGCCCAATCGGCATTTTCCTCCACCGGTCAGCGATGCGCCGCCGCCCGCCGCTTAATCGTGCGCGACACAATTTATGATCGGGTGTTGGGCGAGGTTCGCGCACTCGCCGACCGGTTGATCATCAACGACCCATTCTCCAACCCGGCCCCCTTTATGGGGCCCGTTATCGACAACGATAGCGCCGATGGTCTGACCGATAGTTTCCTCTATCTAATGACCAATGGCGGACGGCCAATCAAGCACATGTCGCGGCCCATCCCTGAGCGGCCGTTTCTAACGCCCGGCATCATTGATGTGACAGCCATGCCGAAACGGCCGGATGTGGAGTTATTTGGTCCGATCCTACAGGTGATCAAAGTCAGTGAATTTGAAGAGGCGATCCATGTCGCCAATGACACGCGATATGGCCTGTCGAGCGGCCTGATCGGCGGAACCGCTGAACAATATGACCAGCTCTGGGCCAACAGCCGTGCGGGCGTCGTCAACTGGAACCGCGCCACGGTGGGTGCGGTGACACAGGCACCCTTTGGCGGGATTGGGCTGTCGGGTAATTTCCGACCATCAGGCTATTATGCCGCCGATTATTGCGCGCATCCGGTGGTTTCACTGGAGGCCGAAGCGCCCAAGGCGATGATCGGTATTGGCCTCAAAGACGTCGGGCCAGGCTGAACCGTCCAAGGCTCTAAAAGCTTTACTTATGGCGCGGCAAATTCTTCTGCTTTGTCCTATGCAGTGGATAGTTCCATGTGCTCCCCATGACAAACTCAACAGAAATCGCAAAATCGGCTGTCGACACTGGCACGGTCTATCTGGTCGGTGCAGGCCCCGGCTCGGTTGACCTGCTGACGCTGCGTGCGGCGC
>JBGSLY010000034.1:0-3772 GCA_041740435.1 Parasphingorhabdus sp. | reverse complement strand
ATCAAAGTGTCGCGGCCATCGCCCAATGTGTTCTGCGACGCAGCGCGCGAGAGAAACACCGTGACCGCAGAGGCGGCATCGGCATAGCTGGCGGTGTCTGTGCCAGAACCACCGTTTAGGATGTCGTCGCCTAAGCCGCCGGAGAGGATGTCGTTGCCGCCTTGGCCAAGCAGTGTGTTCTGACCGTCATTTCCTGTGATTGTATCAGCGAAATTGGAGCCCGAAGCGTTTTCTATCTCTGTTAAAGTGTCGAGCCCTTGCCCGGTATTCTGTTGGATGCTCGTTGCCAGACTGACCGTGATGGTTGCGGCGGCATCACCAAAGTCCACGGTATCGATGCCATTGCCGCCCAAGAGAGTATCGTTGCCGCTGCCGCCCGACAAAACATCTGCACCTTCTCCACCGGTTAGTGTATCGATCCCATCACCACCGCCAAGGGTATCATCACCAGTTCCACCATCAATAGTATCGTTTCCGTTTTCGCCATCAATCCGGTTGTTTCCGGAATTGCCAGAAAGCGTGTCTGCAAAGCCCGATCCGACCAGCCGTTCAATGCTGATAAGAGTATCGATACCGGCACCGAATGTGTTTTGCGCATTGGTACTCGAGAGCGACACTGTAACGGCAGAGGCGGCATCGGCATAGCTTGCGGTGTCCGCACCCGATCCACCGTTCAGAATATCGTTACCTAAGCCACCATTCAAAGTATCATTGCCACCCTCACCGTTGACACTATCATCGCCGTTGCCGCCATCGATGCGATTGTTGCCGGTATTGCCAAAAAGCGAGTCAGTGAGGTTTGAGCCGATGAGGTGCTCGATGCTGATCAGAGTGTCGAAACCAGCGCCGAGAGTGTTCTGCGAGGTAGTATGCGAAAGAAATACTGTGACCGCAGAGGATGCGTTGGCATAGCTTGCGGTATCTAAGTCAGCGCCGCCGTTTAATATGTCGTTGCCGGTTCCACCATTCAAAATGTCATTGCCATCCCCGCCGCGCAAATCATCTTCACCCGAGTCGCCATTCAATGTGTCTTCACCGCCATTCCCGGTCAGAATGTCATCGCCCGCCAGACCGGACAGCACATCATTAAATGCGCCGCCCAATATCGACTGGTTGGCCGCTGATCCAATCCGTGTAACCGCAGTATCGGGAGCGATCCCGAACACCACATAGCTTTCACCGGCATTGGTATCGCCGCCCGGATCACCGCGATAAGCCCCAATGATGATATCATCAAAGCCATCACCATTGACATCGCCCGCGCCGGCCACCGAATATCCGCTACTGTCAAAAGCATCGATCCCGTCGAGGCGAAAACCATTATTGCCATCGAGGCCGGCAAGATTGAGGCTAGCGGCAAAGCCCGATGCTTTGCCGAACACCACATAGCTCTCCCCTGCATTGGTGTCTCCGCCGGGACCGCCGACAAAGGCTCCGATAATAATATCATCAAAGCCATCGCCGTTAACGTCACCTGCACGCGCCACCGAACGACCACTTTCATCCCCCGGATCGATCCCGTCAAGGCGAAAGCCATTGCTGCCGTCAAGGGTGCCGAGATCAAAGCTGGCGTTAAAGGCGCCCGCTTTGCCGAACACTACATAGCTCTCACCGGCACGGTAGTCGCCGCCAGGTTCGGCACCATATGCCCCGATGATTATATCATCAAAGCCATCGCCATTGACATCGCCCGCGCTCGAAACAGAAAAGCCGCTATAGTCACCCCCATCGATTCCATCGATGCGAAAGCCATTGCTGCCGTTCAGACTGGCAAGATCGAGGACGGCAGCAAAGGCCGAAGCTTTGCCGAACACCACATAGCTTTCACCGGCAAGAGAGACGCCGTCGGCATTTCCGCCATAGGCCCCGATGATGATGTCATCAAAACCATCGCCATTGATATCGCCCGCACTGGACACCGAACGACCGCTTCTATCACCCTCATTGATCCCTTCGAGACGGAAGCCATTGCTGCCGTCGAGGGTGGACAAGTCAAGGCTGGCGTTAAAGCCTTCCGCTTTGCCGAACACCACGTAGCTTTCACCACCATAATAATCAGCGGAATATTCGTCGCCCGGCTTGGCGTAAAACGCCCCGATGATTATATCATCAAAGCCATCGCCGTTGACATCGCCCGCGCTGGACACGGAACGGCCGCTTTGGTCCCTCTGATCGATCCCGTCGATGCGGAAGCCATTGCTGCCATTCAGGCTGGACAGTGCGAAGCTGGCGGCAAAGCCCGACCCTTTGCCGAACACAACATAGCTTTCACCGGCATTGGTTTCGCCGCCGGGATCGCCGCTAGAGGCCCCGATGATAATATCATCGAAGCCATCGCCATTTACATCACCTGCGCTGGCCACAGAACGACCGCTTCGGTCACCCACATCGACCCCGTCGAGGCGGAAGCCGTTCGTGCCATTCAGCGTGGAAAGATCGAAGCTGGCGGCGATGCCACCAGCCTTACCGAACACCACATAGCTCTCCCCTCCCGGACCGGCGTAAAAGGCCCCTATGATCACATCATCGAAGCCATCACCGTTGACATCACCCGCGCTCGCCACCACACGACCGTTCCGGTCGTCCGCATCAATTCCATCGATACGAAATCCGTTCATGCCGTTCAGCGTGGATAGGTCGATTACTGCAGGGAATGTCATTGTCAAAGCTCCATTGATTTATTGTAGGCTCCTTTTGGAGTTTTTATCAATTCAACTTTACAAATGATAGTAGCATTTTCTACTTTAAAAAAATGATGTTTGAAAAATTCGACACAAAAAATCCCGGCGAAATCGTGTCCGTCGGGGTTTTCCGTAAATAGCTTGTAACAAAACCGTACTATTCGCTCACCCCATCGGGAGTTTCAGGTTGGGGACTGTCCATCAGACGCAGCGGTTGGGGAACCTACCCCTCTACCACCCTTCGGGTGGTCCCCCTCCCCGAGCAAGCTCGGGGAGGATAGGGTTTAGTCTTCCAGATCATCCGTGGTGAAGTCTTCACCGATCACTTTGCCCAACGGATCGTCGCCCATGGCGGCTTCGGGGCCGCGGTGGAGTTCGGCGGCGTGTTCTTGTTCCGCGGAATCCGGAGCGATGATCGCGACTTCGTCGGGCACGTTATCGAAACCCTGAGAAGCGGCCGATGCGGCGGCGGCGATGTCTTCTGCCTTGGCCTGATCGGCGGCCTCCATCGCGTCCAACATCCGTTTCTGGGCAGCGCGGAGAGCAGCGTCCTTGGAATTGGCGGCGATGCGGGCGCGGGCCATGCCGGCCCCGGTGCCCGCCGGGATCAAACGCCCGACGATCACGTTTTCTTTGAGGCCGATCAGCGTGTCCTTCTTGCCCTCGACCGCCGCCTGGGTCAGCACCCGGGTGGTTTCCTGGAACGAGGCGGCAGAGATAAAGCTGCGCGTTTGCAGGCTCGCCTTGGTGATGCCGAGCAGCACGGGGGTGCCGGACGCGGGTTCTTTGCCCTTGGCCAGCTTCGCGTTGATCTCGTTCATCTCCTCCACGTCAACCTGTTCACCGGGCAGCAGGGTGGTGTCGCCACCGTTGGTGATCTCAACCTTTTGCAGCATCTGGCGAACAATCGTTTCGATGTGCTTGTCGTTGATCTTCACGCCTTGCAGACGGTACACTTCCTGAATTTCGGCAACCAGATATTCGGCCAGCGCCTCGACGCCCATGACTTCCAGGATGTCGTGCGGGTCGGGCGAGCCCGACACCAGATTGTCACCCTTTTTGACATAGTCGCCGTCCTGCACATCCAGCAC
>JBGSLY010000033.1:0-2894 GCA_041740435.1 Parasphingorhabdus sp. | reverse complement strand
CGGTTTCGCCGCCTGCAAAGAACAACTGCGCGCGGTGGCCAATGCCGATATAGAGGCGGTACTGGAATAGGGGCTGGAATAGACTTGCTTGGCACGAGAAGCGCTGGCAATTGAACCGGCATGACACTTGACAAGACATTTGATCCCGCCGCGATAGAAGCCAAATGGTACCAACATTGGGAAAGCACCGGCGCGTTCCGCCCGGAGCGTCCCGACGCCGTGCCCTTTACCATCGTCAATCCGCCGCCCAATGTGACCGGGTCTTTGCACATCGGCCACGCGCTCGACAACACGCTGCAGGACATTGTCATCCGGTACGAGCGGCTACGCGGCAAGGATGCGCTTTGGGTTGTCGGCACCGATCACGCCGGGATCGCGACACAAATGGTGGTCGAACGGCAAATGGCCGAGCGCCAGCAAAAGCGCACCGACTTCACCCGCGACGATTTTGTCGCCAAGGTGTGGGAGTGGAAGGAAGAAAGCGGCGGCACGATCACTGGCCAGCTCCGCCGTCTCGGCTGCTCGATGGACTGGAGCCGTGAGCAATTCACCATGGACCCACATTTTTCCAAAGCGGTAATCAAGGTGTTCGTCGATCTGTACAACGAAGGGCTGATCTACCGAGACAAACGGCTGGTCAACTGGGATCCGGGTCTGAAAACCGCGATTTCCGATCTGGAAGTTGAGACGCGCGAGATAAACGGCAAATTCTGGCATTTCCGTTACCCGCTCGAAGACGGCAGCGGTTATATCAGTGTCGCCACCACCCGGCCCGAAACAATGCTCGCCGATATGGCGGTGGCGGTGAACCCGGCGGACGAACGGTACGCGCATCTGGTCGGCAAGAATGTCCGCCTGCCGATCACCGGCCGCCTGATCCCGATCGTTACCGACGAACATGCCGACCCCGAATTGGGCAGCGGCGCGGTCAAAATCACGCCGGGGCACGACTTCAACGACTTCGAGGTCGGCAAGCGCGCCGGATTCAAACCCGCCGATATGCTCAACATGCTCGATGCTGAGGCCAGGGTGGTGCAGACGGCGGACGGCCTAATTCCGCAAGATTATATCGGTATCGACCGCTTCGACGCGCGCAAACGCGTGGTCGAAGCGATTGACGCAGCGGGTCTGCTTGAAAAAGTCGAGGACCGCGTAATCCAAACCCCGTTCGGCGACCGCAGCGCGCAAATCATCGAGCCTTGGCTGACCGACCAATGGTATGTCGATGCAAAAACCCTGGCCCAGCCCGCGATAGAGGCGGTGCGTTCGGGGGCGATTGAGGTCGTGCCTAAATCGTGGGAAAAAACCTATTTCAACTGGATGGAAAATATCCAGCCCTGGTGCGTCAGCCGCCAGTTGTGGTGGGGGCATCGGATTCCGGCTTGGTATGGGCCTAGCATCGAAAATCCCGAAGAAATCATAGTGTTTGTTGCAGAACGGGAAGATGAGGCGGTATCAAATGCCGTGTCTTACTACCATGCTAGTTGGCAAGAAGGCGATGCTATGAGCTTCTCCATCTACCAAAGCGAAGCCGAATACAGAACCGATTCTGCCAAGGATCATGGGCCTAGCAATGAGGAATTTGAGGCAGAGACTGGGCTTACAATTCCCGATGATGCGCAGGTTCACTTGCAACCAGACAGTACCAAAATATGGGGCATCTGGCGCGACCCCGACGTCCTCGACACATGGTTCTCCTCCGCGCTCTGGCCGTTTGCGACGCTGGGTTGGCCGCTGGACAATCCTCCCCCATCGGGGGAGGGGGACCATCTGAAAGATGGTGGAGGGGCACGGGCCGCGTCAGCGCAACCCGGTGATGTGTCTCTGAAGCCGACTGTACCCCTCCACCATGCTTCGCATGGTCCCCCTCCCCGTTCCGGGGAGGATTTGCTTACCCGCCATTACCCCAATGACCTTCTCATTTCCGGTTTCGATATCCTGTTTTTCTGGGATGCGCGGATGGCGATGCAAGGGTTGCACTTCATGAAAGATGTCCCTTGGCGGCGGCTGTATCTGCATGGTCTGGTCCGAGCTGCCGATGGTTCCAAGATGTCGAAGTCAAAGGGCAATACCGTCGATCCTTTGGGCCTGATCGACCAATATGGCGCCGATGCGCTGCGGTTCTTCATGGCGGCGATGGAGAGTCAGGGCCGCGACATCAAAATGGACGAAAGCCGCGTCGCCGGATACCGCAATTTCGCCACCAAGCTGTGGAACGCGGCGCGCTTCTGCGAATTCAACGGCATTGGCGCGAGTGGCAGTGTCGCCGCGCCCACGGCGGAACTGGCGGTGAACCGCTGGATCATCGGCGAAGTGGTCGAAACGCTGGCCGCGCTCGACAAGGCGATGGCTGACCTGCGTTTCGATGCGGCGGCGAATATCGTGTACCATTTCGTCTGGGACCGGTTTTGTGACTGGTATCTGGAACTGGTGAAGCCAACCCTAAGCAGCATCACAATTGCACCACTAACAATTTTCATAAATCCTGTCTCGGACGAGCGACGAACAGAAGTATTGGAATCAGTAGAACACCAGACTGAAAAGGCTGTAGCACATGAAAATGCTCGAGCAGAAATTCGATTGGTAGCTGGTTGGGTGTTTGATCAAATTTTATTGATGCTGCACCCGTTTATGCCCTTCATAACTGAAGAATTGTGGCACGCGACCGGGACACGAGCAAATGACCTGATCCTTGCACAATGGCCGGAGCCGGGGGTTGAGGTTGACGAAGTCGCAGCCGACGAGATAGGCTATGCAATCAATGTGATTGATCTAGTGAGATCAACCCGGACAGAGGCTGGCATCCCGCCTTCAGCAAAAATTGAACTCCAGATTTCCGGTAATGAAGAACTTTTGGTTGCCGCCATGCAAGTCCTGCAAGCTCATAGTACGTC
>JBGSLY010000032.1:0-3721 GCA_041740435.1 Parasphingorhabdus sp. | reverse complement strand
CCGAGGCAGATTTCCGGGACGATAATCGGCAGTGACATTGTCCCCTCGACCAGCCCCTTGAACGGGAAGCGGAACCGCCACAGCATGACCGCCGCCAGCGCGCCGATAACCAGACTGACGATGGTCGCCAAAAACGCAATTGTCAGCGAATTGACCATCGCTTCGACCAGACTGTCGTTGTTCAGCGCCTTTTCGTAATATTTGAGCGTGAAACCCTTCCACTCGATATTTCGTCTGCTGTCGTTGAAACTGAAAATCATCAGCACCAGCAGCGGCGCATAGAGAAACAGCATCGTCAACCCGACCCAGGAACGCATCCACAATTTGCGGGTATATTCCAGCGGGGCGATGGCCGTCCGGTTGAACATCAATTCCGCTCCGTCGCTTTATTGCTGCGCATGGATTGCAGCGCGATCAGTATGAACATCGCGTAGATCAAAAGGAACGAGAGCGCCGCGCCGAACGGCCAATCATTGGCGCGCTTGAACTGACGCTCGATGACATTGGCGATCATCTGGCTATCGGTACCGCCCATCAGGTCCGGCGTCAGATAGGCGCCCAATGCGGGGATCAGTGTAATCATCACGCCCGCCGCAATTCCGGGAGCGGCAAGCGGCACCACCACCTTCATAAAGGTTTGGAAATGTCCGGCGCCCAAATCCAGACTGGCCTCGATCAAACTCTTGTCCAGCCGGTCGAGCGCAGAATAGAGCGGCAACACCATGAAAGGCAGGTGGACGTAAACCAGCCCCAACACGACGGCAAAATTATTGTACAGCAGCTGCATCGGCGTCCACGCCTCAAGCGGCTGCATGCCGACCAAGGTCCGCAGCCAGCTTGCCCCCTCCCACAAACCGCCCAGCCCCTTGTTCATGTAGCCGTTGGTGCCCATTAAGGCCATCAGCGCATAGGTACGGATCAGCAGGTTGGTCCAGAACGGCAGCATGATGCCAAGTAACAACCACGGTCGCCACTTTGGCGCGGCAAAGGTAATCGCCATCGCCACCGGAAAGCCGATGATCAGGCAAATCAACGTGGTCAGCGCGGCAACCGCGAGGCTTTTTAGAAATATCGAAAGATACAGCCACTCGGTCGCGCGCTTGTAATTGTCCAGCGTACCCGAAATGTCGATGCTGGCAGGCCCGACATTTTCGCCAAAACTATACAGCCAAACAATCGCCATCGGCGCGATAAAGAACAGGGCCAGCCAGAAAACCGGTAACGACGCAATCGCCGCGAACGGTCGCCTCTGGCCTTTCCAGTCCTGCAGCGCGCCAGCCATGTTTAGGCCGCCCGTACGCGGGTAAAGGCCTCCTCATATTTCGGCTGAAGTTCGGGGTTGAACTTCGCATATTCGCATTTCGCTAGCACATCGGCCGGCGGGAAAATTACCGCGTTGTTCTTATATTCCTCAGGCATCAACGCCTTGGCCGCGTCGTTCGGCGTTGGATAGAGGATCGTCTCGGTAATTTTCTTCCCCGCCTCGGCATCGAGCAGATAGTTGATGAATGCATGCGCGTTCTTCGGATGCGGCGCGCCTTTGGGAATGCACAAATTGTCTGAATTGAGCTGGCTGCCTTCCTTGGGAATGACAAAACCAATGTCGGGGTCCTCGACCATCGCTTGCGCAATATCGCCGTTATATTCGAGCACGACATCGACCTCGCCCTTCAGCAGCAGGTCTTGGCCATTGTCTTCGTGGAAGGATTTGATGTTCGGCTTTTGCTTGATCATCATGGCTTCGATGGTTTTGAGGTCCGCGTCGGTCAATCCGTTGACCGATTTGCCCAGATATTTGCCATACAGCCGGAACATGTCGCCCGCCTCGGACAGCACGGCGATGCGGCCCTTATATTCATCGCTGTCGAACAGCACTTTCCAGCTGTCTGGCACCGTCTTCACCTTGGATTTACGATAGCCGATCCCGAGCGCCAGCCATGTGTACGGCATGGAATATTTGCGCGCCGGATCATAAGGAACATCTTGATATTCCTTGGCAACATTTTTGAAATTCGGGATTTGCGCCTGATCGAGCGGCATCAGCATATCGGCAGCAGCCATACGCTCGACAAAGTCGTTTGATGGCACGATGACGTCATAGCCTTGGTTACCGGCGCGCAGCTTGGCGAACAGCTCGTCGTTGCTGGCGAACAAGGTCATGTTCACGTCAACGCCCGCGCTTTCCTTGTAATCGTCGAGCGTGGTTTCGCCGATATAGGTGTCCCAGTTGTAGAAGTTGAGCTTGGCCTCTTCGCCGTTAGCGAGCGGCTTGCTTTCGTCCTTGGTGCAACCGGCAAGCCCGCCTCCAAAGGTCAGGCCGATGGCGGCAACGCCCATGCCTTTAAGCAACGAACGACGCGCCTGCGCATTTTCCAGAACGGTTTTGATATCCATAGTGCTGACCCCTTTATGTTATTCTCGCTCCCGATTCCCGATGCTGCCGAATTCTGAAAAAAAGGCAAGCGCAATTGCTGCAAATCAAGCGTTTCGCAGGTACCAGTCATAGTCGATGGTCGGCACATGGCCAAAATACCGGTCCTGCTCGACGCGCTTTACCGTCGTGTACATCTCCACGAACCGGTCGCCCAGATAGTCGCGCAGCAATGCCGAGCCATGAAACCGGTCTACCGCTGCGAACCAGTTGGACGGCGGCTTGTCATCTCCCGATGAATCGCGGTCATAGCCGTTGCCGACCACCGCAGGGCCGGGATCGGTTTGATTGACGATGCCGTGATGCATCCCCGCCAGTACGCCCGCAACCGCCAGATAGGGATTGGCATCGGCGCCGCAGGCGCGGTGTTCGACATGGCGGCTAGACGGCGGCCCCGCAGGAATCCGGAAACTGACGGTGCGGTTGTTGACCCCCCAGGTCGGCGCGACCGGCGCATAGCTATTGGCCTTGAACCGGCGGTAGCTGTTGGCGTGCGGCGCGAACAGTGCGAAACAATCACCGACGCTGCCGATCATCCCGCCGATCGCATGGCGTAACATTTCGGTGCCTTCGGGATCATCGCTGGCAAAGACGTTGCGGCCATCGGCATCGTTGATCGACACATGGATATGCATTCCCGATCCGGCCTGCTCCTCAAACGGCTTGGCCATGAAGGTAGCCTCCAGTCCATGCGCCTGAGCGACAGCCTTTACGACCCTTTTGTACATGATGGCATCGTCGCAGGCGCGCAGCACATCGGGCTTATAGCGAAGCGTCAGTTCACATTGGCCCGGGGCGAATTCCGAAATCGCCGATTCGAGCGGTAGCCCCTGCGCATCGCAAGCGGCATAAAGTGCATCATAAAAGGGCCGGAAATCCTCCAGTTCGCGTAGGCCGTAAACCTCAACCATCTGCGGTGCGGCGCGGTTATAGGCGGGGCGAGCCGGGCGAATACGACCATCGCGGGCGCGGCGCGGATCGAGCAGGTAAAATTCCAGTTCCACCGCCAAAGCCGGGGTCAGGTCCATCGCGGCAAACCGGTCGAGCACCAGCCCGAGCACATGACGCGGATCAAGATCGTGCGGCTGTCCGTCAAGCTCATAAAAATCGACCATAAACTGCGCCGCATTTTCGGCCCAAGGCACGCGCACCAAAGTGCCGGGAATCGGCTTCATCGAGCGGTCAGCATCGCCGTCTTCCCAGACCAAGCCGGTTTCCACGGTATCCTGTCCGGTAATATCAACGACAGTAATCGATCCGGGGAAAAACCGGCCAATCTCGTATACCGAC
>JBGSLY010000031.1:0-5261 GCA_041740435.1 Parasphingorhabdus sp. | reverse complement strand
TGCGCTGCGATTTTGCCATCACCACGCGGGCTATTGATGCGCTTGCGCAGTTGCTCCGCACGGCCATTGGCGGGAACGGCGGAGCGCGGATGACCGGCGGCGGTTTTGGCGGTGCGGTGGTCGCGGTGATGCCGCAATCCGCAGTCACTGATGTCCGGTCGTTGGTCATGGCGGGCTATCGTACCCCGGCCGATCAACCGCCGTTGATCATGGTTGAAACGGCGCAGGGCGGGGCTTCGCTGCTCCAAAGTTGATCCGGCCAGTCATTATGCGATATTGGTTCCGCCCTTGCTTCTTGAGATGTCTAATGCAAATTCCAGTACGCGTGATTTGTCTGGAAAGCCTTCGTTTATCCACGTCTGTTCCACTTCGGCCAAGTATACAGATACACCCGGCCCCGGCTTCATCCCCATAGCAATCAGATCGCCGCCGGTTATCGGAAATACCGGAACAGGCCAGTTCTCCAGCAACGCCAGCATTGCTGCAACGTCTGACTCTGCATAGAGTAGCGCCTGATCACGGGCTGCGGCGGGTGAAGTGCGATAAGCGAGCGCACGAATTGTATCAGCGGTCGGCGCTGGGACGTGTGCTTTCGCTGGCAAGTGCCTCCCATCTGCACCATTCCCTGCACTTTGCGGTAGTCGGCGCGCAATTGCCTTGCGCTGTTTTTTTGACATTTTTAGCCCAGCAGCGATGGTACCGGCTTCGGCATCCGCCTTGGGCATGAGCGCAACCAAACGCCTTAGCGGCTCCGGCGTCAGACCCAGCGCCAGTTCGCGCGCCACCAACCGATCCAGCAGCTCGCGCCCATCGGCATCAACCATCGGCAGAATATGATCGATAATGCCGCCGTCCAACATCAAATTGATCGCAAATCGCGGATCGGCGACCGCAAGCAGTTTGAGCAATTCGTCCGCGACCCTTTCACGGCTGAGTATTGCAATTTTGGGAGCGGCTGATTTGCAGGCCGCAAAAGCGGCTTCGTCGATTCGCTCTACCCCGAAGCGGGCCAAAAAGCGAAAATAACGCATGATGCGCAAATGGTCTTCGGCAATGCGCGCGTCGGGGTCGCCGATAAAGCGGACATGCCGCTCCGCCAGATCGGCCTCGCCACCAAAATAGTCGAACAGTTCGCCGGTTTCGGGATCGGCGGACAGCGCGTTGATAGTAAAATCGCGCCGCGCCGCATCTTCGCGCCAATCCCCGCTAAAGGCGACCAGCGCCCGCCTGCCGTCAGTGGCAACGTCGCGGCGCAGGGTGGTAATCTCGACCGGACCATCCTCCGTAACAGCGGTCACCGTGCCATGCGCCAATCCGGTGGGCACAACATGAACCTCCGCCGCTTGCAGTCGATCCATAACCTCCGCCGGGGTCAACCGAGTGGCAAGATCTATATCTTTAACCGGCAATCCCAGCACCGTGTCGCGCACCGCGCCGCCAACATAGCGGGTCAGGCCTTCGCCGCTGCCCAGAATCGTGCAAAGCCTTTGCAGCGCGGGCCGGTTCATCCAGTCGGCGAGCGGCAAACGGGTCATGGCGAACCTATCCGGTGACGCAGATTGGCGATGATTCCGGCGGTCACGCCCCATATGCGTCGCTCTTGCCACAATATTTCAAAATACTCCCGGTCGCGCCCGCGCCAAAAGGCACGGTGCCGGGTGATATTGGCGGGGTTGAGGATGAAATCGAGCGGGGTTTCGAACCAGCTGTCCACCTCCTCTGGACAGCCAACCAGCGGTAGGTCGGGCGGGATGATCGCCAGCACCGGCTGGATGTTAAAGCCGCTGCCGCTGCGGTAGCGGTCCGTCGGCCCGATCACATCGACATGCGCCGGATCGAGCGCCACCTCCTCCTGTGCCTCCCGCAGCGCGGCGGCAATGGCATTGGCGTCGGTATCGTCGATTTTGCCGCCGGGAAAGGCGACCTGTCCCGGATGGCTGCGCATATAATCGGGCCGCTGGACAAAAATCACCCCCGGTTCGGGCCGGTCGGTGACCGCGATCAAAACCGCCGCGTCGCGGAGGGTTTCTGGCGCGTCGCTGAAATGGCCTTCGTCGCGGTGATCGGGATGCGGATTGTCGACCGCAGGATCGACCAGAGCGCGCATCAAACGCTGCCGCAACCGCGAGCTGCGGGTCATTCGGTCACGTGCAGCGCAAAAAAAGCGCCATCGGAATACAGTCCCGGCGGGTCCGCGTCCTCCGCCATAACCCATTCCATCAGCTGATAATAGACCGGGCGGGCCAACCGGGCCAGCAAGCCGGGCCGGACGGTCAGCAGCGGCCGGGGTTGACCGTCCGTAGTGCTGAACTCCAACGGGTGCAATGCACTCGCTATCACCAGATGATCGGTGTTGAGACGAAAGGCGAGCCGCCGCGCGGGTCCCGCCCCCTCGCTTTCGACCTCCACCGCCAAAAACGGTGTGTCCTCGACGATGATCGACAGCTTCTGCCTTGGCGTCACCAAAGCAAACCCGCCATTGGCTTCACGCCTCAGCAGCGTCGAAAAAGCGCGGACCATGGCGGGCCGCCGGATTTTCCCGCCCTGATGATACCATCGCCCATCCGCAGCGATCCGCATCTCGCTATCGCCCGTTTCTTCCGGATTCCAGCGTTCGACCGGCAACGGCACCTGCGCCGCCGCCAGATCGGCGATTTCGGCTAGCGACAGCTGCGACAGATCGGGGGGCGGTGCGTAGGGCATGGCGAAAGGCTTATGCGCCGCGTCGTGCGCTGTAAAGTGTTGGCAATGGGGCGTCGCTCATAGATCGCGTTTGCACATCTTAAACAAGAGCTGAGGAATCAAACTTCCGTTCCAGTGCTCTGATCAAGCACCAATGCAAGCCAGTCCGCAAGCACCAGTCCCGACAGGCTCTCCACCCGCCGATGGTCTACCGCCAGAGCATATTCGGGATAAGCGGCTCGCAGCCGCGCCGGATCGGACTGTGCCAATGGCACCACCACCAGCCGCCGGTTCACCTTTTGCCGCCAGTTCATTCGGGCGGTATTTTCCTGCCCGACATAGCATCCTTTGGCAAAGCTGACTCCGTTCAGCTCGGCGGCATTGCATTCAAGCCACAGCGTCTGGTCGCTGCCCAATTCCGCCACGCCTTCGCACACGCCCAGATGGAGCCGGTGTTTGTGATAGGCGGCTGTGACATCGATATCGGTATCCTCTTTGGGCGCTAGCCAGCGCCGCCTTAGCGCCGCCAGTCGGGGATCGGCTGCACCCTGCGCTCCTGCCTCAGCCCAAAACACCCCGAGTGCGTCATCCGTCACAATATCAATTCGCCGCCGCAGCCGGTACAGCGATAAACGGCGGATCAAAGTTTGGGCGACCGCCGCTTCACAATCGATCAGCACGTCCGCGCCGTCGTCCCACAGGAAAAAATCGAAAAGGCATTTTCCCTGCGGAGACAAGAGCGCCGCCCATTGCGGACCGGGCAGGCGGGTGTCTTGCGTCACCAACCCTTGCAGAAAATCGCGGACATCCTCTTCGCCATCATTTCCAGACAGGCGGATGATGGCACGGTCAAAAAGTCTTGGGCTTGGCATAGCCATCAGTTAGGGATGCGGCCATGACTAATCAACTGACCATTCCGCTCTCCTTTCCTAGGCCCGACGACTGGCATGTCCATTTGCGCGATGGCGATATGCTGCGCGGCGTGTTGCCCTTTACCGCGCGGCAATTTGCCCGGGCCATCGTCATGCCCAACTTGTCCCCGCCGGTGGTGAGTGCGGCCAGCGCCGCCGCCTATCGGGAGCGGATTACGGCTGCGGTTCCTGAGGGTCTATCGTTCACCCCGCTGATGACCGCCTATCTGACCGACAGCAGCGATCCCAATGACCTGATCGCGGGTTATGTCGAGGGGATTTTCACCGCGGCCAAGCTCTATCCGGCGCACGCCACGACCGGCAGTGCGCATGGCGTTACCGATGTACATGCCATAGGTTCAGTTCTGGCCGCGATGGAGAAGGCCGGTATGCCGCTGTGCATCCACGGCGAGGTTACCGATAGCGATGTCGATATTTTCGACCGGGAAGCGGTGTTTATTGAACGGACGCTGGAGCCGCTGGTTCGCGATTTTCCGGCGCTGAAAATCGTGTTCGAGCATATCACGACCAAACAGGCGGTGGATTTTGTCGGCAGCGCGGGGCCGCAAGTCGCAGCAACGATCACGCCGCAGCATCTGCACGTCAACCGCAACGCCATGTTCGCGGGCGGAATTCGTCCGCACGCCTATTGCCTGCCGGTGGCCAAGCGCGAAGTGCATCGGCTGGCGCTGCGCAAAGCGGCGACATCGGGATCGGCAAAATTCTTCCTCGGCACCGACAGCGCGCCGCATGAGGTGTCGACCAAGGAATCGGCCTGCGGCTGCGCCGGGATTTTTAATGCGCCGTTTGCGCTGCAAAGCTATGCCATGGTGTTCGATGAAGAGGATGCGCTCGAACAGTTTGCCGGTTTTGCCTCGCTGCACGGTCCCGCCTTTTACGGCCTGCCTGTCAATGACGAAACGGTGACTCTGGTCCGGAGGCCGGTCAAAGTGCCGGAGCGTATTGATATTGGCGGGGCAAACATTGTGCCCTTTCACGCGGGCGAAACCCTTGGTTTTGATATAGTTTAGGCCGTCACCTCGGGCAGGACATTGACCGAGGTCAGCAGCGCGGCGACCTCCGCCTGGCGGGTACATCCGGTTTTTTCCAGCACTTTGCGCAATTGCGTACGAACCGTGGTGATGGCCACCTCGCCGCTTTGCGCGATTTCTTCGAGCGTCAGGCCTTGGGCAATACCGCTGGCGACCCGCGCCTCCGCCGGAGTGAGGTCGAACAAGGAGCGCAGCAGATCGGGGGTCGGTCCGCGCTTGCTGGTGACGGGGGAGAATAGCAGCAAGGCAAAGCTGCTGGAAAATACGTCATGCGCGGACCGGGTAATCGGCAGGATATGGGCGATCTGAACCGGCAGGCCGCTGCCGTCGCGTAGCGGAAAGGAGCGGGTCGAGAGCGGCTGTGCGCTGCGTAAAGCGGCCAGGGCATCGTCCAGAATCGCCTGTGCTTGTCGATCGGTCAGCCAGACTTTTTCTCGTGCGCCCGAGCGGACCAGAGAGCCAAGGTCGGCGATCAGCGGGTTGCTGTCAATCACACCTCCGCTATCGTCGATGACCAGCGCGGGCAGGCCCAGAGCGGTCAGCGTTTCGGTCGCGCCCGCCGCGCGCTGCATCCCTAGCCGCGCAGTGACAAAAGCACTGCGGACCAGATGCGGGC
>JBGSLY010000030.1:0-1965 GCA_041740435.1 Parasphingorhabdus sp. | reverse complement strand
GGCGGCGCGCGCGGCGTGGATGAAGTCGGCTGTGTGCTGGTCGCCACCAACACCTTTGGACAAAAGAACCAAGGGCAGACGATTGCCGAGGGCATAGCCGAAAATGCCGCGATGATCCGTTTTGCGAAGGCCGAAGGGATGCTGGCGCAGGTCACGATCTCCGCCGCTTTCGGTTGTCCGTTCGAGGGCGATGTGCCCGCCAGCCGGATCATCGAATTGGCGCAAAGAATGGCCGAAGAAGAGCCAATCGAAATCGCGCTTGCCGATACCATTGGTGTTGGCGTCCCCGCACAGGTCGAGGATCTGTTCGGGCAGCTGCGGCAGGTTTTGCCCGAGTCTGTCCGACTGCGCGCGCATTTTCACAACACCCGCGGCACCGGCATTGCCAATGCTTGGGCGGCGCTGCAATCGGGCGTGGACGTGCTCGACGCCAGCCTGGGCGGATTGGGCGGCTGTCCGTTCGCCCCGGGGGCAACGGGGAATATATCGACCGAGGATCTGGTCTTTATGCTCGACAAGTCCGGAGTGGAGCACGGGCTAGTCCTGCATGATCTTATCTCGGTCAACCACTGGTTTGAAAATATCATGGGCCGCACTTTGCCATCGATGGTGGCGCGGGCGGCACGGGCATAGGCCGAAAAATGGGCAGAATAGCCTAAAGAGGAGAAATAGGCGTGGGGTATAGACTAGGCGTTGATGTCGGCGGAACCTTCACCGACCTGTTGCTAATTGATGAGGCCAGCGGGAACACTTTTCGCGATAAGGTTCCCTCCACCCCCGACGACCCATCGCGGGCCGTTATCATGGGCGCGCGCGGGCTGTGTGAGCGCGAAGGCGTCTCTCCCGACCAGATCGACCTGTTCCTGCACGGGACCACGGTGGCGACCAATGCGGTGCTGGAGAAAAAAATCGCCCGGGTCGGCCTGGTGGTCACCGAAGGATACCGCCATATCATGCAGATCGCCCGCAGTCTGGTGCCCGGCGGGTTGGCGGCATGGATCATCTGGCCCAAGCCCGAACCCATGGCACCCCTGGAGTGCACCATCGAAGCGCCCGAGCGGATGGACGCCAAGGGGCAGACGGTGCGCGCGCTTGACGAGGCAGTGCTGCGGCAACGGCTGGAGAAGTTGAAAGCCGAGGACAGCATCGAGGCCCTGACCATTTGCCTGATTAACTCCTATGCCAATGGAGCACATGAAAAGGCAGTGGCGGCGGTGTGTGCGGAGGTGTTCCCGGACATCCCTATTTCGCTCTCCTCCGACATCTTGCCGGAAATGCAGGAATATGAGCGGACATTGACCACCGTCGCCAATTCGGCGGTACGGCCCACGGTGGCGCGCTATATCGGCAATCTGGAGCGCGAACTGAAGGACTGGGGCACCAAGGCCAAGCTCAACCTGCTCCGCTCCGACGGCGGCCTGATGTCGGCGGAAAAGAGCGCCAATGCGCCGGTAAACCTGCTGATGTCGGGTCCGGCTGGAGGAGTGGCGGGCGCGGTCTGGGTCGCCAAGAACGCGGGTTTTTCCAACGTCCTAACCCTCGACATGGGCGGCACCTCGACCGATGTTGCGCTGATCGAGGGCGGGCAGGCTCGGTTGCAGCGCGAAACCTCGGTCGGTGACCTCAATGTCCGGGCGTCGTCGATTGATGTCAAAACCGTTGGCGCGGGCGGGGGATCGATCTCCTTTGTTCCCGAACTCACCAAAGCGCTGCGCGTGGGGCCGGAAAGCGCGGGTGCGGTGCCGGGGCCGGTTGCTTATGGCAAGGGCGGCACGTTGCCGACCGTAACCGACGCCAATGTTGTGCTCGGTTATCTGCCCGAAGCGCTGCTGGGCGGCAGCTTCAAGCTCGACCGGGACGGCGCACAGCAGGCTGTACAGACCATCGCCGATGCGCTCGGTATCGGATTGATGGAGGCGGCGTCGGGCATTATCGATATCGTCAACGAAAACATGTTCGGCGCGC
>JBGSLY010000029.1:0-3779 GCA_041740435.1 Parasphingorhabdus sp. | reverse complement strand
CTGCTGCTCGATGCCATGGCGATGGCGGCCTTGGAGCAGTTGGGGCAGGATCAGGCGGCCAGTGCCGCCGCGCATACCTCGCCGCGCGCGGCCTTTGAACGCGTCGGAATCAGTTATGTGCAATGGGCGCTGGCCAATCCGGCGCTGTTCCGTCTGGCGTTCACACGGTGCGGCCTTGTCGACCTGCGCGATGGCGATCCCGATGCGCTGGGGGAAGCATTTCGCCAACTTGCCAATGGTATTGCATCGGTGATGCCAAGCACCATGTCGGCAGATGACCGTATGGTCGCCGCTTTGCACGCTTGGTCGCTCGTTCATGGCCTTGCGCTTCTCATATTGGATGGTCAGGTCGCGAACGACCCGAAGCTGATTGAGCGCGTGGTGACAATGGCACGTTTTGGCTGAATGTGCGGCTTGTGATAGTATCAGAACCGTGTAGGGAGCGGACATGATCCGCCCCGCCGACCATCCCGTCATTCCTCCCGCAAAACTCGGCATTTTGCTTGTCAATCTGGGCACCCCCGACGCCCCGACGACCGAAGCGGTGCGGCGGTATTTGAAGGAATTTCTGTCCGACCCCAGAGTCGTCGAGATTCCGCCGATTATCTGGCAGCCAATATTGCGCGGCTTCATCCTCAACACCCGGCCGAAACAGTCGGCACATGCCTATGCGCAGGTCTGGACCGATACCGGTTCGCCGCTCGCCGATTTCACCCGGCAACAGGCGGAGGCGCTTGCTGTTCGGATGGGTGATGCGGCGGTTGTCGATTGGGCGATGCGCTATGGCAAACCCTCTATTGCCGACCGGTTGGAGGCACTGACAGCCGCTGGCTGCACCCGGGTTCTGGTCGCACCGCTGTACCCGCAGTATAGTGGCGCCACCACAGCCAGCGTGCACGACGCGCTGTTCGATGCGATGCGGGCGATGCGCTGGCAACCGTCGCTGCGGATTCTGCCGCCTTATTACGACGATTCGCTTTATATCGGCGCGCTCAAGGCACAATTGGAGCAGCAGCTGGCCGGGCTGGATTTCGTGCCCGATGCGCTGATCGCCAGCTTTCACGGCATGCCGGAACGGACCCTGATGCTGGGTGATCCCTATCATTGCCATTGCCAGAAAACCGCGCGGCTGCTCTCCGAAGCGATGGGACGCGAGCTGGTGGTCACCTTTCAGTCGCGCTTTGGCCGCGCAAAATGGTTGGAACCCGCGACCGATGCGGTGCTGGAGGAATTGCCGGGTAAGGGCACAAAGAAGGTTGCGATCTTCGCTCCCGGCTTTTCAGTGGAGTGTCTGGAAACGCTGGAAGAATTGGCCATTCGCGGTGAAGAGCAATTCAAGGACGCTGGCGGAGAGCGCTTTGCTTATCTGCCCTGCCTAAATGCGGAGACGATTGGCATGGATATGCTGGAATCGCTGGTTCGCCGGGAATGCGCTGGCTGGCTGTGACCGCCGCCGATCTTTATCATCCCCCGGTCAAACGGTCGGTGACCATCGCCGGGCACCCCACTTCCGTCAGTCTGGAGCCGCTTTATTGGACCCTGCTGCGCGATGCGGCGGAAAAACAGGCGCTGCCGGTCAACGCGCTGATTGCCCGGATTGATGTGACGCGGATGGAAAGCGACACGCCGCCGGGCCTTGCAACCGCTATCCGGTTGTGGCTCACCAACGAACTGCTTGGAAAAAGCGACCAGCCGCTATAGGGCATCGCAAATGAACGCGACGTTTCTTGTTATGGCGGGCGGCGCCCTCGGTGCGGCCGCGCGTTTTCACCTGGGGCGTTTGCTATTCCACCTGTCGGGCGGCAGTACATTGCCGTGGGGAACGCTGGCCGTGAATATTTTGGGCGGCCTTGCGATGGGACTATTGGTGGGCACATTGGCGCATAGCAGCAGCGGGGGAGAGAATTGGCGGCTGTTCATCGGCGTCGGTTTGCTTGGCGGCTTTACCACCTTTTCGGCTTTTAGTCTGGAAATCGTGATGATGGTGCAGCGGGGACAATGGCCGCTGGGCCTTGGCTATGCGTTATTCTCTGTGATCGGGGCGGTATTGGCGCTGTTGGCCGGACTGGCACTGGCCCGCAGTGGCTTCGGGGGTGCGGCATGACCGGATTTGACCCCATGTCCGACAGCGGCTCAATCGAAGAAGTCCCCAGCCAATCGCTGAAGGCCAACAAGGCGCTGCTGAAGGCGCGCGATGTTCAGCAGTTTACCGTTGGTGCCGACGATGATGCGATCCGACTTGACCGCAGGTTCAAGCGGCACATGCCCGATCTGCCGTTCACACAAATTTCCCGCTGGGCACGCACGGGACAGATTCGCGTTGACGGCAAGCGCGTGAAGCCTGGGGACCAGATCGAGGCTGGACAGGTCATTCGCGTTCCGCCCGCTGAACAAGCCAAAGAAGGCACATCATCGCGCGCCCGTCCGCGCGTTGAACTGACCGAGGACCAAATCGCCTTTGCTCGCGACATGGTCATCCACCGCGACAAGGCGGCGGTGGTCGTCAACAAACCGCCGGGCCTTGCGACACAGGGCGGCAGCAAGACGCACGAGCATCTCGACGGCCTGCTCGACGCGCTACAATATGACGCGGGCGCACGGCCCCGGCTGGTGCACCGACTGGACAAGGATACCAGCGGCGTGGTGCTGTTGGCGCGCTCTGCGGGATCGGCGGCGTTTTTTTCCAAGCAGTTTTCGGGCCGCTCGGCGCGCAAGGTTTATTGGGCGCTGATCATGGGCATTCCCGATATTGCCGATGGCATTATCGAATTGCCGATTGGCAAACAGCCCGGCACCGGCGGCGAAAAAATGCAGGTCGATGAAGAAAACGGTCAGACCGCCAAAACCCGTTACCGGATTATCGACCGGGCGGGCAACAGCACCTGCTGGGTGGAGCTGCAACCCTATACTGGACGCACGCATCAATTGCGCGTGCACATGGCCGCGATTGGACACCCAATTGTCGGTGACGGCAAATATGGCGGTAAAGAGGCGTTTTTGTCGGGCGTTATCAGCCGCAAGATGCACCTTCACGCCCGGCGGCTGCGGATCGAACACCCCGACTCGGGTATACTCGACATTCGCGCCGACTTGCCCGAACATTTTGCCAATTCGATGGCCCATCTGGGTTTTGAAATCGCGATGGGCGATGAACTGGTCCTCGACGATGGTCGCGCACCGCCCGACAAAACCATTCGCAAGAAAATGGCCAAGGCCCATTCCAAAACAATGCGCAAAGAGAAGCGCGGCGAACGGCGGGCTCGCGGCGACAAGCGCGCCGAAACGACCAAACCGGGCAACAAACCGCCCAAGGCAAAGGCACGGACGGGGCGGCCCACAACCTCCAAAGCAGGACCACCCAAAGGTGGCCCGAGGACACGTTGATGCATCCCAATAGCAGCTTTCGGTGGGAAGACCGTGAGGCCATGGAGGATTTTGTCCGCCATCGCGGTTTAGCGACGATTTTTGCTGCCACACCCGATGGTCTCCGCGCTGCGCATGTCCCGGTATTACCGACCGGCGATGGTGCACTGCAATTTCATCTGGCGCGCGGGAATGCGCTAACTCGTCATTTGGAGGGGCTGACGGCCCTTGCCGTCGTCAATGGCCCCGATGCTTATATTAGTCCGAATTTCTATGAAAATCCCAATATGGTGCCCACTTGGAACTATCTGGCCGTAGAAATGGAAGGCCGGGTGCGCCGGATGGACCGCGACGGACTGGTTGCATTGCTCGACGAAGTGACTTCGTTTCACGAAGAGCGACTACATCCGGAATCG
>JBGSLY010000028.1:0-1639 GCA_041740435.1 Parasphingorhabdus sp. | reverse complement strand
AGCTGTTCCACGGGCGCGGCGGTGCGGTCGGGCGGGGCGGCGGGTCTGCTTTTGGTGCGGTGCGGGCACAGCCCAAGGGCACGGTGGGTGGCCGGATCCGTATTACCGAACAGGGCGAGGTCATTGCCGCCAAATATGGCACACTGGCGGTCGCGGAAACCAATCTGGAGGCGATTACATCTGCGGTCCTGTTGCATTCGCTGGAACCCGGTGCTGGCCCGTCCGCCGAAAGCGTCAAATACTCCGCGACGATGGACCAAATGTCACAGAGCGCCTTTCGCGCTTATCGCGATCTGGTCTATGGCGACGATCGGTTCCGGCAGTTTTTTCGCGGCATGACTCCGATTGCCGAGATTGCACAGCTCAAAATCGGCTCGCGCCCCGCCAGCCGCAAAACCGGCGACCGGATAGAGGACTTGCGGGCGATTCCCTGGGTGTTCAGCTGGGCACAATCGCGAGTCATGCTGCCGGGATGGTACGGTGTTGGGCAAGCTTTGTCGGCCTGTCAAGACCGGGCTTTGCTGCGCGAAATGGCGCAAAGCTGGCCGTTTTTTGAATCTGTATTGTCCAATATGGAAATGGTGTTGGCAAAATCCGACATGGGTATCGCCGCCCGCTATGCCGATCTAGTTGAGGATCAAACAATGGGTCAGCATTTCTTTGACCAGATCCGCGACGGCTGGTTTGCCACCCGCGATGCTCTGCTGGAGATCACCGATCAGCCGCATCTTTTGGCCCGCAAACCGGCGCTGTTCAATTCCATCGAATTGCGCCTGCCCTATATTGAACCACTCAACCATTTGCAGATCGAATTGATGAAGCGCCACCGTGCGGGTGAGACCGATGCGCGGATCGGTGAAGGGATTTTGCTCTCGATCAACGCTATCGCCACCGCGCTGCGCAACAGTGGATAGAATGCCGCGCGGCACCGATTTTCCCATTGATCTCGACCTGCTGCTGCGCGCCTATGCGCAAGGGATATTCCCAATGGCCGATGCGCGGGACGACCCCGAAATTTTCTGGGTCGAGCCAAAAAAGCGTGCCATCCTGCCGCTGGATGGCTTTCATTGCGGGCGCTCGTTGCGCAAGACTATTGCGTCGGACAGGTTCCGGGTCAGCAGCGACACCTGTTTCGCGCGCGTGATAGCTACCTGTGCAGAGGCCGCACCGGACCGGCCCGGCACTTGGATCAACGGTGCGATTGAACGGGCGTTTTTGGCGCTGTATCAACGCGGATTGGCGCATAGCGTCGAATGCTGGGAGAAAGTTGATGGCAATGACGTGCTGGTCGGCGGACTCTATGGCCTTGCGCTTGGCCGCGCCTTTTTTGGCGAAAGCATGTTTAGCCGCCGAACCAATGCGTCCAAGGTGGCTTTGGCCTGGCTGGTGGCGCGGCTGCGGGTCGGCGGGTACCAGTTGCTCGATTGCCAGTTTATGACCGATCACTTGCGCTCGCTCGGCGCGGTGGAGATCACGGCGCGCGAGTATCAGCAGCGGCTTTATTCCGCCGTCTCACCCTCTACGGTTTCCTCGGCGGGAGCTGCGGCCGCTTCGTCTGCAGGTGCGTTTTCTGCGCTCGATTCGGTGCTGGCAGAGGCAGCGCGCGGCTTGGCATCGCCGTCCGATGCGCTGGAATTGC
>JBGSLY010000027.1:0-4614 GCA_041740435.1 Parasphingorhabdus sp. | reverse complement strand
CGGTTCGGGAGGACGGCGATTCGGTGACCATGTTCCTCGTCAACGGCGTGATGTTGCAGGGTTCGGTATTCGCCAACGACCTTTTCTGTATCCTGCTCGAGCGCGAAGGCATGGCGCAACTGGTCTATAAGCACGCGATCTCGACGATCCAGCCGCATGGCAATATCAATCTGGCCGATTTCAACGATGCCAGCGACCTATAAATTTGACTAATTCGCAGGCAGGATCAGCGGGCGCGAATCGCGATTGCGCGGTTATTGCCTTGCCCGATTTGGACCGCCGGTCGGGCCGTGACACGGAGCAGCGTTTGGAGGAAGCCGCCGGATTGGCAGCAGCCATCGGACTTCCCGTCGCCGCGTCGCGCAGCTTTTCCCTTAAAATCGCCAAGCCGGGCACCCTGTTTGGCAGCGGGCAGGTCGACATCATCGGCGAAATGATCGCCGCTGCAAGCGCAAATATCCTGATCGTCGATGGCAGTTTGTCGGCCATCCAGCAGCGCAATTTGGAAACGCGGCTGAACGTCAAGGTGATCGACCGGACGGGTCTTATTCTTGAGATTTTCGGGGAACGCGCCGCCACGGCCGAAGGCAGATTACAGGTCGAACTCGCGCATCTCGATTATCAGGCGGGCCGCCTTGTGCGCAGCTGGACCCATTTGGAGCGGCAACGCGGCGGCTTTGGCTTTTTGGGCGGACCCGGCGAAACCAAGATCGAGGCCGACCGCCGACAGATTCGCGACCGAATGGCGAAATTACGCCGCGAACTTGACGATTTGCGCAAGACCCGAAGCCTACACCGGTCGCGGCGGCAAAAGGCACCATGGCCGGTGGTGGCCTTAGTTGGCTATACCAACGCGGGCAAATCGACGCTGTTCAACCTGCTGACCAGCGCCCAGGTCGTGGCACAAGATATGTTGTTTGCGACGTTGGATCCGACAATGCGGCGCTTTGCCCTGCCGGGGTATGACAAGGCGATTGTTTCGGATACGGTGGGCTTTGTTTCCGACCTGCCGACCCAGTTGGTCGCGGCTTTTCGCGCCACATTGGAAGAAGTAACCGCCGCTGACTGTATCGTCCATGTTCGCGATATCGCCCATCCAGCGAGCGAGAATCAGCGCGATGATGTGCTGACCATCCTACGCGATCTGGGCGTTGAAGCCGAAGATGAAGACGCGGTGCCGATGATCGAGGCGTGGAATAAGATCGACCTGCTCGATGACGAGCAATTGTCCGACATGACACAACTGGCCGAGGCCCATCCTGATTGCTGCCCGATTTCCGCCGTCACCGGAGAGGGCGTCGAGCGCCTGATTGCGATGATTGCCGAAAGTCTGTCGGTCCGTCATATTGCCCGCAACATCATTTTGCCGGTGCAAGACGGGCGGGCACTGGCCTGGCTGCATCAGCATGGACAGGTGCTGGAGCAACGCGAAGACGGAGATACTATGCGTTTGCGCGTGCAAATGGCGGGCCGCGACTGGGGCCGGTTTGAGGCGATGGTAGCGGAGTAGGCTAGGCCCTCTCTTTTCTCTTCGCCGCTTGCCAAAGCGCTTCCATTTCATCCAAACTCATATCCGGCAGCGCCCCTCCCGCTTGCCGTTCCACATATTCAAACCGCCGGGTGAATTTGGCATTGGCGGCGCGCAAGGCTGTTTCGCTGTCGACGCCCTTATGCCGCAACAGATTGACGAACGAGAACAGGACATCGCCCGCTTCTTCGGAGATGTCATCATCGCACGTTGCCGCCTCAAGCTCCCCCAATTCCTCGTCCAGTTTCGCCCGCACATCGGCGATATTGTCCCAGTCAAATCCGACCCGAGCAGCGCGCTTTTGCAGTTTTTGGGCCCGCATCAGCGCCGGGAGCGAGAGGGCCACTCCGTCGAGCGCACCGTGCGATTGCTGCGCCGCGCGCTCCTCCGCTTTTAGCGCTTCCCAGCCGGGACTGTCTTTGCCGTCGCCAAAGACATGCAGATGCCGCCGGATCATTTTATTGCAAATACCGGAAATCACGTCATCCAGCGTAAAATGTCCGGCCTCCGCCGCCATCTGGCTGTGATAAACCACTTGCAGCAACAGATCGCCCAGTTCGTCGCACAGCGCGGTCATATCCCGGCGCTCGATAGCATCGGCAACCTCATAGGCTTCTTCGATGGTATAGGGGGCGATGCTGGAAAAATCCTGCACCCGGTCCCACGGACAGCCGTCGGGCGCGCGCAGGCGGCGCATGATGTCGGCAAGTTCGGCAATGTCGGGCATAGTTCTAACTCAGCCGGTCGATATCTTCGATTCCCAGCGATCCGGGAATAACCATGATCGGGCAGGGCAGGGAGCCCGCCTCCGTGCTGGCAAAATGAGACACCAGCGGCCCGGGCTGACCTTCGGCTGCGGCACCCAGAACCAGCGCGGCAATGTCCGGATTCTCGGCAAGCACTTCGCGGACGCCCGCCGCCGCATCGCCGGTTTTGACGGTGATCATGGGCCGGATGCCCGACTCCTGAAACAAAGTGCCCGCCGTGCTGGCCACCAAGGCTTCTGCCCGGTTGCGGGCTTCTTCCTGCAAGGTCGCCTGCACCCCGCCCCAGGCCAGGAAACTCTCCTGCTCCACCATGGTCATGATATGCAGGCCGCCCTGTGTTTTCATCGCCCGGCGCGAGGCGAAGCGCAGCGCAATCGTCGCCTCTTCGGTTTCGTCGATAACGACCAGATAAATACGTGGCATAATGGCCCCCCATTTTGCGTAGCGAATTGAGAGCGCAACGCCGTTGATGCTTGCGACAAAAGCTGTTTATATGCAAGCAAACCGCACAGGTCCGCGATGACACGCGGCGAACAGGGGAACTCCAGAATTATGCCCACCACCATCACCATGCCCGCATTGTCCCCCACGATGGAGGAAGGAACCTTGGCCAAATGGCTCGTCAAAGTGGGCGACAGCGTGGCCTCCGGCGATTTGCTGGCCGAGATTGAAACCGACAAGGCGACGATGGAATTTGAAGCGATTGACGAAGGGGTCATCACCGAAATTCTGGTTGCTGCGGGCACCGAAGGGGTCAAGGTCGGCCAGCCGATTGTTATTATTTCCGGCGAAGATGATGCGTCCGAACCTTCGCCCGCTCCGAGCAATGTAGCGAGCAGTGAGGCGGCGAAATCAGCCGTGGCGGCAGTTTCTCAGGTCGCCGACGTTCCTCCCGCCCCGGGCCTCCCCCCTAAAACAGAGAAGGAGAGTTCGGGCGGCGACCGGGTTATTGCCAGTCCATTGGCCAAAAAAATGGCGGCGGAAATGGGCGTGGATATTGCCGCCGTTACCGGCACAGGACCCGGCGGACGAATCGTTAAGGCCGATATCGAGGCGGCTGCGGCAAGCGGCGGTGCTGTTTCTGCTCCTGCCGCCACGCCGGACGCAGATGATGTCGTAATCGCTAGCCCACTGGCCAAACGTCTGGCGCGCGAAATGGGCGTGGACCTCAGCAAACTGACCGGAACCGGCCCGCGCGGGCGGATTGTAAAGGCGGATATCGAAGCCGCTGCCGCTGGTGGTACGCCCGCCGCGCCAGCACCGGTTGCCGCGCCTGCCCCCAGCAGTCAGGTCGCCGCCGCACCAACAGTCACCGCCGCTGCATCGATCCCCGACTTCGGCATTCCGCATCAGGACATCAAGTTGTCGGGCATGCGCAAAACCATTGCCCGGCGGCTCGCCCAATCGATGGCGGAGGCACCACATATTTACCTGACGCTCGACGTCCGGCTCGATGCGCTGCTGAAATTGCGCGGGGAGCTTAATGACGGGCTGGCGGCGCGCGGTATCAAGCTGTCGGTCAACGATATGCTGATCAAGGCGCTGGCGCTGGCGCTGGAACAGGTGCCGCAGTGCAACGTCAGCTTTGGCGGCGATAGCTTGCGCCAATATGCCCGCGCCGACATCTCGGTCGCGGTCAGCATCCCCGGCGGCCTGATCACCCCGATCATCACCGATGCCGCCAGCAAATCGCTCTCCAAAATTGCCGCAGAGGCCAAGGATCTGGCTGGCCGCGCCAAGGAAGGCAAGCTGAAGCCCGAGGAATATGTCGGCGGAACGGCGAGCATCAGCAATATGGGGATGATGGGCATCAAACACTTCACCGCCGTCATCAACCCGCCGCAAGCGATGATCCTTGCGGTCGGGGCAGGCGAAAAACGGCCCTATATTGTCGACGATGCGCTGTCGGTGGCGACCGTGATGACGGTCACCGGTTCCTTCGACCACCGGGCAATAGACGGCGCGGATGGCGCGCAGTTGATGGCGGCGTTCAAGGCGTTGGTGGAGAAGCCGATGGGGTTGGTGGCTTGACAAATCTTCCAAATTATTTCACCTATGGTGTCATAATTTGGAGAAAGATGGCATGAAAGTCGGTGTGAAGGAGTTCAAAGAGCGGATCAGCGAAATTACGGAACGCGGTGAACCCGTGGTTGTGACCAATCACGGCCGTGAAATTGCCAATTATTTCCCCCGAAAGCCAAAAAGCCCTCAAAAAATCAAAGAAGCGGCAGATGCGATTCGGCAATGGCAGGACGAAATGAAAGCAAAAGGTGTAGACCTTGAGGCGGTGTTGGCGGAGAGAGGGCTTGATCCGTGGGG
>JBGSLY010000026.1:0-7534 GCA_041740435.1 Parasphingorhabdus sp. | reverse complement strand
CCGAATGCACCGGCGGCGCGGTAGCCGTCACCGATGCGTCGCTAGTCGACCGCTATCACACCCATTGCGATCCGCGCCTTAACGCCGCGCAGTCGCTCGAACTCGCTTTTCTGCTCGCCGAAATGCTCAATCAGGAGCTGTCCGAGCGAGCGAAGCAGGCGGCTTAGAGCCTTATGAGCGATCCGATCCGCCCTGAACGCATGCGGCCCGAAGACTATGACGCGCGGCCCGGCATCGCGCGGCGCGGCGCGACCTATGTGCGCAAGGAATTCGTCAAAAGCGGCGTTGGTTTCGGCAGCGCTCTCGCGATTGCCATTAGTTTCACGACCCACAAATCCATAGTCTGGGCCATCATCCACGGCTTTTTCTCTTGGTTTTACGTCGCGTATTTTGCGCTTACACGCTAGCTGCATTTCGATTGCTTGAATTCGGACGGTTTTCAGTTTAGCAATGCTGTGTTCAAGGGTCGTCACTTCATGTTGCTTATCAGGACCATCCCGCTGGCTTTTTTGGTTGGCATAGTCACCGCCTGCAGCGGGCCAATTCAAACGCGTGTCGATTCCGCCGCGTCGCCCTTGCCTATTGGCGCATTACAGTTCCATTTCGCGCAAACGCCCGGCCCGACCAATGGCCTGCTGACCGAAGCACAGGATGCTGTTTCCGCGCAGCTTGTATCCAAAGGATGGACGAAGGCAGCGGATACAGGTGCACTAGTCACCGTCACTATCGCCGAACGTCCGGCCTCGATTGCGATAACGCAGCAACAGGACACCGAAACCCATACCCGTGTTCCGGCCAAACGACAAAAGCCGCTGCAACGCTGCAAAGATGTCGAACACCGCCTGTCCATCGCGGTGACCGATACCGCAACCGGCGCGGCAATATATAACGCCAGCGCATCGGAATATCACTGCAAAGGGACGCTCACGATGAGCCTGCCCTATTTGGTCCGGGCCGCACTCAAAGATTTTGGTGAAAAGGGCGGGAAATCTGTCCAGACCCGAGCGGGCGTGGAATAATCCTTGGCTTCAGGCAAAATGCAATCGACGGTATTTGCCGCGGAAATAGAGCAAAGGATCGCGGCGCGGTTCGAATATCGCTTTTAATACCCGGCCCACCAAAATGAAATGATCCCCGGCGCCATGGATTTCCTCACGCGCGCATTCGAAGCTGCTCAGCGAACCGGTCAGGACCGGAGTGCCAAACTCCCCGACCTGCCATTCGGTGGCCGCAAACCGGTCTTCGCCTTTGCCGGCAAAGCGGTTTGATGTCGGCTGCTGCCCAATTTGCAGCACATTGACCGCAAACCGGTCCGCCGCTTTGAGGACGGCGGCACTGCCCGCGTCATTGGCAATGCAGACCAATAGCAAGGGCGGATCGAGTGAAACCGAGGTAAAGCTGTTGGCGGTTAAACCAATCGGGCACCCCGCGCTGTCCATTGCTGTCACCACCGTCACCCCGGTTGCAAAGCAACCCAAGGCATCGCGGAAGGTCCGCGCATCCGACCCTTCCCGAAATTCGGGCGAAGAGCGGGGAAAGCGCCGCTCCAGAAAATTGATCAGATAGCCGTTGAGTGTTTCGATCCGGTCCGAGCCTACCACCAGGTCAACATCGTCCGCCTCCACCAATTCGCCATCCGATAGACTGTCAACAAACGCTTCTGCCTGCTGCGCCGTGACAATTTCGCTAAGCGCGCCGCGCACATATAGCATCGGCAGGCTGATTGCCCGGGAGGCATTGACCAGCCGCTCTGGCACCTCGGCGGGATCAAACACATCCAGCAACCGGACATCCCAATGCGATTGACCGGGGGATAGAGAAATCGCCTTTCGCAGTCGATCACCGATAGCACGGGAAATGTCGGAATTGAGTTCAATCGGCAAATCGACCAAAATGACCCCCGCCGCTAAAGTCGCCGCATCGCGTTCCAGCGCGGCGGCGGTTAGCCATCCGCCCATTGTCGCCGCCACGATGACCGGCCGGGTCCCCATTTGGGCCAGTACGGCGCGAATATCCTCGGTAAGCGCGCCGAAATCATATCGCCCGTCGTCGGGCCATTCGCTGCCGCCATGGCCGCGCAGATCGAGGTTGATGACACGCCGCCCCGCTTGCACCAACGCGCTGGCCACCTCGGTCCATATCTCACGCGATTGGCCTATTCCGTGGATCAGCAGCACCGCCGGATCATGTTCAGAGCCGCTATCCTCTGCCTCCAACCGGACACCGGCGAATCCGCGAAAGGTGGTGATGGCCATGATGCGTCCCGGTGCCTTTGGTTGTCCTGATATTTGTGCAATGCAGCAAAGCGCAAAGGGATTCAATTGATGATACGGAAAAAGTATCGCACTTCTGATTTTTAACCGCTCGATTAAATTCTATTGCCTTGCGCCCGTACGGAGATTATGAGCGCTGCAATCACTTCATAGACAAAGGATATTGCCATGACCGACGCCTATATCATCGACGCTGTTCGCACCCCGCGCGGCATTGGCAAGCCCGGCAAGGGTGCCTTGTCGCATCTGCACCCGCAGCATCTGGCGGCAACGGTGTTATCAGCGATTCGCGACCGCAATGGCCTCAATACCGCAACGGTTGACGACATCATCTGGTCGACATCGACGCAGCGCGGCAAACAGGGCGGCGACCTTGGCCGGATGGCGGCACTGGCAGCAGGCTATGACACGCTCGCATCGGGCATGACGCTTGACCGGTTCTGCGGCGGCGGCATTACCTCGGTCAATCTGGCGGCGGCGCAGATTATGTCGGGCATGGAAGATTGCGTGATCGCGGGCGGCACCGAAATGATGAGCCTCACAGCCCAAATGGCGGCAGAGGATATGCAAGACGGCAAAGCGCCGATGGGCATGGGATCGGGCAACCGGGCGCTGCAAAAAATCCATCCGCAATCGCATCAGGGCGTTTGCGGCGACGCCATTGCCGCCATGGAGGGCATCAGCCGCGAGGCGCTCGACGCGCTGGGCCTTGAAAGCCAGCGCCGCGCCGATGTCGCGATAAAAGAAGGCCGTTTTGCCAAAAGCCTTGTCACCGTCTATAACGAAGACGGCTCCGTTGCGCTCGACCATGAGGAATTTCCGCGTCCGCAAACCACCGCAGAGGGCCTTGCCTCGCTGCGCGCCTCGTTCAACGAGATTGCCGATATGTCGATCCAACCGGACGGCCAGACATTCCGCCAGTCGATCACTGCCAAATATCCCGATTTACAATGGGAAAGCGTGCACCATGCCGGGAACAGCTCGGGCGTTGTCGATGGTGCTGCGGCGATCTTGCTGACCAGCAAGGCCTATGCCGACAAACATGGCCTCAAACCGCGCGGACGCATCGTTGCCACCGCCAATATCGGCGATTGCCCAACGCTGATGCTCAACGCTCCAGTGCCAGCGGCGAAAAAGGTGCTGGAAAAGGCCGGCCTGGCCAAGGACGATATTGACGTTTGGGAAATCAACGAAGCCTTTGCGGTGGTCGCTGAGAAATTCCAACGTGACCTCGACCTTGACCGGTCCAAGGTCAATATCAATGGCGGCGCTTGTGCTCTCGGTCACCCGATTGGCGCCACCGGTTCGATCCTGATCGGCACCGCGCTCGACGAACTGGAACGCACGGGCGGACGTTATGGCCTAGTCACTATGTGCGCGGCGGGCGGCATGGCCCCGGCGATCATTATCGAGCGCCTATAAGCGTTAAGTCGCGAAAATCATCGTGTCGTCGGCGAATGCCTTGAACTCCAGCGCGTTGCCGCTGGGGTCAAGGAAGAACATCGTCGCTTGTTCGCCCGGCTGGCCGGCAAAACGGATTGTCGGCTCAATCACAAACACAGTGCCACTGGCGCGTAGCCGGTCGGCAAGGTCTTGCCATTGCGCCAGTGTCAGCACGACCCCGAAATGCGGCACTGGCACATCATGGCCGTCAACGGGATTGTGGCGGACGGGGCGGACGGTGGAAGCGTCGAGATGCGCGACGATTTGATGCCCGTATAGGTCAAAGTCGATCCATTGACTGTCGCTTCGCCCTTCCCGGCATCCCAGCACGCCGCGATAAAATTCGCGTGCGGCATCCAGATCATGGACCGGAAAGGCCAAATGGAACGGCCGCACTGACATTGCTTCAGGCCACCCTTATTTCAGCAGATCGGCCACAATCGGCGCGCAATCCTGCGCTAGTGCGGCGGTGCGCTGCGACGCATCGGCTTCGCCCGACGCGCCAATCATCTGGACCGATTCGACCAGCCCTGCAAAATAGCTGCGGATCGTTTCATCGCTAGCATCGGTCTCTGTTTTGATTGTTGCGGCAACCTTGGCGGCCAAGGCTTGGCTGCCGCCTTTCAGATTGGGGAACCCCGGCCAAGCACCTGGATTTTTGGATCGCTCTTGCTCGACCAAAGCCGCAAAAGCGGCGCAGCTCGCCTGTTCCTGCACTTCATAGGGGAGGTCGTCTTTCAGCGCCGCAGAGGCAACTGTCGATGCCAATAGCGCGGCTGCGACAAAAAAGAGTGGGCTTCGCATGAGTTTAATGCTCCTGTGTTTTGGATTCGGGGGCGGCCAAGGTGAAACAATGGTCATAGTCGAGATCGGAATTTTCTTGCCGTTCGCCGCTGGCATCAGCCAGCATTTTTTCCCGCGTGGTTTCGAGTATGATATCGCTCTCTGCACCGCTGCGCCCGTCGGCCATCAAAGCCTCCCGCGCGCGGCTGTCCAGAACAAAGGCCAGCGTTTTCAGATCCTTGGCGGTGGATGATAGCCCTTCCCGCCCGTAAACCTCGTCATATGCGAGTTGCAGCATCGCCGCGCATTGCACCAGATCAGGCTTGGGTGTGGGCGGGACAGCAGCATCGAGCAGCGGCATGCAGCGCAGCATCTCGCTGTCCACCACTTCGGCCGGTTCGGCGACATCGCGCACGCTTGCCTGATGCCGGGCCACTTCCGCGATAATCAAATCGCGCACCTGTTCCTGGCTGCGGCCGGTGTCCTTAACAATCGCTTCGCCGACAAGGCCCATCCATGTCCGGCCGCGCTCCACCACGCGCGGATAGTCGTCGGAGGAAATCGCCCCGCGCTCCTGTTCACTGGCGATAATCGCCAGCGCGGCCACACAGCGCAATTCCAACTGCTGACGATCGGATAGCGCTGCAGGAGCAACGGCGGGATTTTGAGCGGCAAGCGCGAGCGCAAAGAGAAAACTCATGATCTCTCTCTACTCGCTTTCTCCGCCATCGGGCAATTGGCAATTGAACCGCGAAGGGGAAAAGGGCAGAAGCCGCGTCGCCGATGCCCAAACGATTTGCCTTTATGTTGCCCCTGATGGCGGGCGGACTGTCCGCGACTGGCTTTGCGCCGTTGAACCTGTGGCCAGTGACCTTAATCAGCTTAGCATTTTGGATGGTGATCATTGTTCGGCAACAATCGGCGGCCAAAACTTTCTTAACCGGCTGGCTATTTGGGGTCGGCCATTTTGTCATTGGTCTCAACTGGATCGCCAAGGCGTTTACCTTTCAGGCGGCGATGCCCGGATGGCTCGGCTGGGTCGCGGTGGTGTTGCTGGCGCTCTATCTGGCGGTCTATCCTGCACTGGCGGCTTGGGGCGCTTGGTGGCTTGCGAATCAACGTGGTATGATTGCTTCGCCTGCCCCTCCACCACCTTCGGTGGTTCCCCTCCCCGTGCCGGGGAGAATTGATCTATCCTTCATCCTTTTACTGGCCGGATTTTGGACCATCACCGAATGGCTGCGAAGCTGGGTGTTCACCGGTTTTGCGTGGAATCCGCTGGGGGCGGTGACCGTGCCGTTGGGCGTCTTGCCAATGGCGAGTACGTTTATAGGCACTTATGGTTTGTCGCTGCTGGTTATCTTGAGTGCTGGCGGGCTTTTGCTGCTTTGGCAGCGGCGCTGGACTGCCGGTTTGGCGTTTGTCGTGCCTTTCGCGATAGCCGCCATTGTCCCGGCCACGTTCATCCCCACACCTGCGGGCACGGACACACTCATCACCGTTGTACAGCCCAACATCGAGCAGCAAGACAAATGGCAGGCGGGTGTGGAAGAAGCGAACTTTGCCAAAATGGCCCGGCTGACCGAGCGCAAAGACCCTACCCCCCGGCTGATATTCTGGCCAGAGGCGGCGATTCCCGATTATCTGGAGGCAGGCTATCCCCGCCGCTATTATTATGGCCGCGATGTGGCGCAGGTGCGCGGCGAATTGGCCGCGCTGATGCAGCCGGGCGACATATTGGTTCTGGGCGGATTGAAACTCGAATTTGGTAAGGACCGTGAAGGCGGACCCATCAAGGCCATAGGCGCGCGCAACAGTGTGTTTGCGATGGACCAGCAGCAAAAATTACTGGGCAGCTATGACAAGGCGCATCTGGTGCCATATGGCGAGTATCTGCCAATGCGCCCGGTTTTGTCGGCGCTGGGCCTATCGCGGCTCGCGCCGGGCGATCTCGATTTCTGGCCGGGACCGGGGCCGCGCACGCTTGACTTGGGGCAGCGCGCCGCAATGGGTATCCAGGTTTGCTACGAAATAATATTCTCGGGCCAAGTGGTAGACAGGGACAATCGCCCGGGATTTATATTCAACCCGTCCAATGACGCATGGTTTGGCGCATGGGGTCCGCCGCAGCATCTGGCGCAGGCGCGGTTAAGGGCGATGGAGGAAGGATTGCCGGTCATTCGCTCTACCCCCACCGGCATTAGCGCGGTGATTGATGCACGCGGCCAGATACAGGCGAGCATTCCCATGGGGGAGTCCGACCGCATTGACGCCGCTTTGCCCGAAGCCCACTCGGCAACACCTTTCGCGCTTTGGGGCAATATTCTACCGCTGCTGCTCTCGGCAATCAGCATCATATCCGCCATTGCCATTGGCCGCCAACGGCGTTAAGGGCGCGCATATAAACATTTCTTTATATCCATTGAGAGCCCATAATACGGGCTGGCGAAAGGCAAAAACATGCGCTCAAACTTCCTCTTCACCTCTGAATCGGTTTCCGAAGGCCATCCCGACAAGGTTTCGGACCAGATTTCCGACGCCATCGTAGACCTGTTCCTGTCCAAGGACCCCGAAGCGCGAATCGCTTGCGAGACGCTGACAACGACCCAGCGCGTGGTTTTGGCCGGAGAAATTCGCTGCAAAGGCGTTTATGAAAATGGCGAATGGGCCGAGGGCGCTCTGGCAGAAATCGAACATACGGTGCGCAACACGGTAAAAGAGATCGGTTATGAGCAAGACGGGTTTCATTGGCAAAGTCTGAGCTTTGAAAACCATCTGCACGGCCAGTCGGCGCATATCGCGCAGGGCGTGGACGCAAGTGGCAACAAAGACGAAGGCGCTGGCGACCAAGGGATCATGTTCGGCTATGCGACCGACGAAACCCCGGATTTGATGCCCGCGACCTTGTACTACAGCCACAAAATCCTGGAACGCATGGCCGCCGACCGCAAATCGGGCGCTGCACCGTTTCTGGAGCCGGACGCAAAAAGCCAGGTAACATTGCGCTACACCAACGAACAGCCCGCCGCTGCAAC